>JADFXY010000333.1:0-5056 GCA_015233355.1 Deltaproteobacteria bacterium
AAAATCGTAGGACTTTATTCCCTCCGACCATCAGACGAATCCTTTGGCCCGTTTTCTCGGCCGGGCCTGGGAGCGAAAAGGGCATCCATATGCCTCCAAAGAAATACCCCAGGTTAAGCACCTGCTCATATCGGAGATGCTTGCCTGCTGCGTGAATGACTTTGTGTCACACAGGTTTTGACAACTCTGCCCATTTGGGGTTTCGTGAAGGCAAAGGAGAATATCATGGCGATTATTCGACCGGACTTTGTGATTGGGTTATCCCTATTGATTTTCGCCACCCCGGTTTTCGCCGGGGATAAGGTATACAAAATACAGTGTGACAACACCCCCCCCTTATATATTCTGGACGGATAAGAGTAAAACCAAAGTGACCGGTCTATGGGCGGAGACGGTCCGGGCCGTCATAACCAGTATGGGAGAAAGCCACGAGGAGTTCAAAATTTATCCGTGGAGCCGGTTGTTGGACATGGGCCTGAAAGGTGAGGTTGACGGAGTATTCGGCGCCACCATCAATGAAGAAAGACTTCACTATATGTGGTTTCCCAAAGAACCGCTGCTGGCGGATCCATGGGTCTTCTGGATCAGAAAATCAGATATCGGCAAATTAAAGTTTACGGCCTATGCCGACTTGAAAAATCATCGAATCGGCCTGGTCAGGGGTTATAATTATACCAAGGAACTATGGGACTTCGTTAAGAAAGAGCAAAACTATGAGGAAGTTGTTCATGACTCGATGAATTTCAGAAAACTAATCAAGGGGAGAGTCGATTACATTGCCTCGGCCTTGCATTTTGGCACCCACGTCGCCATAGAAGAGGGTATTTTGGAACAAGTGCAGCCCTTAACCGAAAAACCAATCGTTAATTCAGTTTTCTACGTCATGTTTAATAAGAAGAACGTGTCGCCGGAATGGGTAAACAAATTTTCCGAGCACCTGGCGGCGTTTAAAAAAACAACTGAATACAGAGCTCTAATGAAGAAATTCGGAGTCATAGCGGAATAGACGGCCGGAATCAGCAAGCACGAAGACCCGAGACAAACCTTTAGGACGCCGGACACAAAGCCACCCAAGACCATGAACATCAGCCACACTTCCTTTCACTTCAGGAATAATCATGATCAAGAAACCTGATGATAGGCTAAATTTGAGATACGGCATTGCCCGGAAAATGATTCTATTTATTTTCCTATTCAGCTCTGGTTACTCTGCTGACTACCGGTATTCAGCTATATTCTGATTATCGCCGAGATATCTCCGTGCTTGAAGACCGGATGAAACAAATAGAAGGAAGCTATCTGGAAAATATCACTAGAAGTTTATGGGACACTGATTTCGATTTGCTCAAGATACAGATGGAAGGTATTCTGAGGTTGCCGAATATTCAGTATGTGGAGATAACACCGGTTGACGGCCGGGCCTTCCGAGTCGGTGTCCCCAAATCAGAAAAAATTATCCGGCATCAGTTTCCATTGGTTTATATCCAGGGGGGGACCAAGCACAGTCTGGGTACATTAAATGTCGTATCCGCCTTGGGCGGGGTCTATCGGCGTTTAATGGATAAGACTATAGTTTTATTGGTCACCCAGGCAGTTGAAATATTTGTTGTTTCCATGTTTGTTTTCTTTTTATTTTATTTTTTGGTCGGCCGGCATCTTCACGCCATCGCAGTTTACACCAGGTATCTGAATATCAACCGCACAGACACACCTCTAGTGATCGACCGTGGATTGCGCCGGAGTTCCAAAGAAGACGAACTGGACCAGGTGGTCTTTTCCATCAACGAAATGCGGTCTAATCTTATAACGTTATATCAATCTTTAGAAAATAACGTGAAGACGCTCAAGATAAACATTGCCGAGCGCCAACAGGCGGAGAAGGCTCTGCGGGAAAGCGAAGAACGATTCCGATCCCTTGTTCAAACCACATTGAGCGTCATCCTCTACCTCTCTCCGGACGGTCGAATCCTTGAATTCAATCCGGAAGCAGAACGTCTTTACGGCCGCAAACGAGAAGAGGTGTTAGGTGAGAAATATCTTGAGTTATTCGTTCCGGAGGCCATCCGAGACGTAGTTGCCGCTGAAATTAAAAGGGTTTTGGCGGGTGAACCGACCAGAGGATTTGAAAACCCGATCAGGGCGCGAGACGGCGGCGAACGGATTCTGGTGTGGAATGTCAATCGGAATGTAGACGCCCAGGGCCGACCCTCCGGGATCATTGCCGTCGGGCAGGACATCACCGAGCGCAAGCGGGCGGAAGAAGGACACCTGGCCCATCTGCACTTTCTGGAGAATCTGGGGCGGATCGATCGGGCCATCCGGCAGGCCGGCAACGTCGAGCAGATGCTTTGGGATGTCATCAAAACCGTTTATTCAATCTTCGACTGTGACCGCGTCTGGCTCTTTTATCCGGGCGATCCAGATGCTCCCACATTTCGGGTTCCGGTCGAGTACACCAGACCCGAGTATCCTGGAGCCGCGGCCTTAAATATGGAACTACCGATGGGTCCGGGCATGGCCCAAGATATCCGAGACGGTTTAGCTTCCGAGAATCCGATAACCTATACCCTCGGCACTGAGAGACCGGTAAACCAGGCTACCGCCGAGCAGTTCGGAGTTCAGGCCCAGATGTTTACGGCCATTCACCCCAAGGTGGGGAAGGCCTGGATGTTTGGGATGCACCAGTGCTCTTATCCCCGCCTGTGGATGGAGGAAGAGATAAGGCTCTTCAAAGAAATCGGCCGCCGGGTGGCCGATGGGCTCAGTAGTCTCCTGGTCCTCAGAGACCTCCAAGAAAGCGAGGAAAAACTGCGCTCCACCCTGGCCTCGATGGACGATCTGGTATTTGTATTAGACAAGGACGGCATATTTCGCGACTACTTCCAACCAACGGACATCCACGATCTGTACGTGGCTCCGGCCGTATTCCTGGGTAAATCTTTTAAAGAAATCTTGCCCATCCGCATTGCCGAGCCGTTTGCTAAGGCGATCCAGGCCGTGATGGATTCCGGCGCCGTGAAGCAACTCGACTATTATATGGAATTGACAGGTGAGATCAGGTGGTACAGTGCTAAGGTTTCCATGCGCAAAGACGCCTTGGGTGGGTTTGCCGGTGTCACCGTCGTGGCCCGAGATATCACCGAACGCAAGTGGGCAGAAGAAGAATTGAAAAGGCATCGGGATCACCTAGAAGAACTGGTTAAAGAAAGAACGGCCGAGTTGATCGTAGCCAAGGAAAAGGCCGAAGTGGCCAACCAGGCCAAGAGTACCTTCCTCGCCGGCATGAGCCACGAACTCCGCACACCACTCAACGCCGTTTTAGGTTACGCCCAAATCCTTAAACGGCAAGATAACCTGACCGAAGGGCAAAGGCATTACCTGGACATCATGCACGATAGCGGCAACCACTTGCTCACGCTGATCAACGATATCCTCGACCTAAGCAAAATCGAGGCCCAGAAGATGGAAACCGAAGAAGCGCCGTTCAATTTGCCCGCCGCTCTTCGTCAGGTCTTAAATATCGCCAGGGTCAAGGCCGAAGAAAAGGATTTATCCGTTTTTTATGATACCATTACTCCGCTTCCGGAATACGTCCGGGGTGACGAACGCAAGCTCAAACAGGTCCTGCTCAACCTGTTGGGCAACGCCGTCAAATACACGCATAGAGGCAAGGTCATTTTGCGGGTGGGTTATGACCAGGCCGGCTCCGGGTTGTTTCGGTGTGAGATAGTCGATACCGGAATAGGCATTGCCCCGGATAAATTGGAAGTGATCTTTGATCCGTTTACACAATTGCCGGCCGGCGGTCAGACCGGTGAGGGAACCGGCTTAGGGTTGGCCATAACCCGACGGCTGGTGGCCTTAATGCAAGGCAAGATAGACGTGAAAAGCGAACCTGGCCGGGGAAGCATCTTTACGATGGAGGTGGCCTTGCCGCCCGCGGTGGAAGCAGAGATTTCAGCCAAGCCGGCGGACCAGGTCATTCTGGGATATCAAGGGCCTCGAAAGAGCATTCTGGTGGTCGATGACAACATCACCAACACCTCAATGCTGGTGTCCATGCTGGAGCCGTTGGGGTTTGAGGTCACGACCGCGGAAAACGGGCTGGAGGCGGTGCATCAGGCTTTGGACCGAAGACCGGATCTGGTGCTGCTGGATTTGGCCATGCCCGTGCAAAATGGGTTGGAAGCGGCCAAAGAAATTAGACAACACATTGAGTTGAATCAAACCCGGATTGTCGGCGTCTCGGCCACGATTTCCGACAGTACCCACAAGGGCGCGTTTGTGGCTGTTTGTGATGATTTCGCCCTTAAACCGATTCGGATCGGGGAACTGTTGGAGAAGATCCAGTCACAGCTCCAGATCGCGTGGGAGACGGCCCCATCGGGGGGATCGGCGGCAGATTCGGTCACGGCTCCAGTCAAAGTACCACCGCCCCACGTCCTTGAGGCCATCCGGCAGACGGTTGAGCGGGGAGATTTTGGCGCCCTTGACCGGCAGTTGACCGAGCTGCCGGCGGACGACACCGCTTACGCCCATTTTTGTAATCTCCTCCGCCGGTATGCCGGGCGCTATGATGAGGACGGAATTATAACTTTTCTCAATAGCCTGGGAAAAGAGAAATAAGGAATCGCATATGGACACCAAAGGGACGATTTTGGTGGTGGATGACGCTCTAGCCGCGATTAGCATGGTCAGGACGGCACTGGAGCAGGCCGGATACCAGGTCTCAGTCGCCACAAACGGAGAAAAAGCGGTGCAGCGGGCGGCACTGGTCATGCCGGACCTGATCCTGCTTGACATTTTGATGTCGGGGATCGATGGCTATGAGACCTGTCGCCGGCTCGAATCCCAGGAAGTCACTCGCGGCATTCCCGTGATCTTTCTCTCGGCCCTAACGGAAACATTTGATAAAGTAAAGGGATTTGGGCTTGGAGCGGTGGATTACCTGATCAAGCCCATTGCGCCGGAAGAACTTCTGGCTCGGGTCCGGACCCATGTCACGATCAATCAGCTAGGCAAGGAACTCCAGGCGGCCAACCGGCATCTGGAAGAA
>JADFXY010000334.1:0-5041 GCA_015233355.1 Deltaproteobacteria bacterium
GCCTGATTAGTTCAGTCAGGTCGGGTGGTTTTTTCCCCAGATCAAAGGCCCGGCCGATATGATAAAGCGCCTTGAGACTGATCGATAGGCCCATCTCCATTGAGGTATATTGGCTGGGCGCCGCGCCGTGAAAAATTCCGGTCTGAAAAGCGTAGGCCAATCTGGCTCCGACCAACGTGATCATCCAACTGAGTTGGGTCCAAAACATAAATAACGGGAGTGTGGCCAGCGCGCCGTAGATAGCGTTTTGTCTGGCCAGCCTGGCCTGAAAGCCTATGTAAATCAATTGGAGTAGTTGCCAGAGCAAAGTGGTGATGAAGGCAGCCGCGCCGGCTGGTCCAAATTTAACGCGGGTGTTGGGCATAAAAACGTAAAAGAAGGTAAATGCCACCCACAGGGCCAGGTAGGGCGTAATGGCGAAAATAACGGCGAGCAGATTACTGAATAAGGCATAGGTCATGAGATGATGCACAATAGTAGAGCTGGACAGGGTGGTGTTGATCCCGATAGCCGAAAGCACCAACATGGGGCAAACGATCATGACGCTCAAGTAGTCGGTGACTTTTCGATAAAGCGAGCGATCGCGCCTGACTCCCCAGATATCGTTAAGCGCCGCCTCCACATACCCCAGGCTTTTAATCGCTGAATACAAAAGTGCCAGAAACCCCACCGTTCCCAATGTCCCGGCATTGATTTTTTCGACATATTCAAGAATATACCCGATGGCCGCGGCCTGAGGCTGGGTGAATTTATTGATGGCCAGTTGCCGGGCCGCCTCAGGCACTCCGATGCCCTTAGACACGGACACGGATATGGCCAGGATCGGCACGACCGAAATAAGCGTAATAAAAGTTAAACTGAAGGCGTAGAGAGTGATCTGACGATCCCAAAGGCCGTACCCGATAAGATATATGGTTTGGCGGAGATAACGCCCAACTTGAGTGGTCCGGGACAGTCGGGCGGAGTAATCCTCCCCCGGCCGGCCGCCGTTTTTGATAGAACCATTTTTTGTGACGGATTTTTCGTCTGGGATCATGAGCAATGTCTATTCTCGTGGCCGCCGTCGTCAAAGATGATTACGATTTTTTGGCCCCGGTTGAGATTACATTCAAGAGCCGCACCGGCTCGATGATGATGTCTATTTTCAGCAACCCGGCTGTCCGTGATTCCCGCAACAGCTCTTGACCCTGATTAGTTTAAGCAAATTGTTTTTGATGACCAGCCCCACTTTATGCGTGAATGGCATGGGTGAACGAAGGTTATTGATCACGTCCGCAAAATTGGGTTTCTTTTCCGAGCACATAAAATTTTTACCTCCTAACGGCTGCATCTATGGTTTTGGACGTAGGGCCGGCGGGCAGGTGCGCTCCCGCGTGGCCCGGTCTCCACCCTAGACATTACACTGAAACACAGCGTCAAGCTAAAATCAAGGATAGTTTGTTGAAGGACAGAGCAAGCGCACGAAATATTCTTAAAACGACTAAGTCAAAATAGACTCCGAGGGGTGATCCGGGCGTCTAAGTTTTCAAGGCGCCGGTCTGTTTTGCCCCCGTCTGATTTGTCAGAACTATTGACTCCGGTTGGCTCTTGTTATAATCTATCTCGATTAATTATTTGCCGCGGCCTGGGTTCGTCATTGAACAGGGATGCGTCCCTGGCGCCGCCGGCTTTTTGTCAAATGATACTTAATCCGGTCAGGAGCCAAAAGCATGAATGGGCCTCAAAGAATCCTTATTTACACCGGCGACGGCAAAGGTAAGACATCGGCTGCATTGGGTACGGCCCTTCGGGCATGTGGAAATGGAATCAGAGTATTGATCCTGCAGTTTATTAAGGCGGATGACCGGACGGGAGAATTGGCCGCGGTCCGGGACCTGGCCGGGATTGACATGATTCAAGGGGGGCTGGGCTTTGTGCCTCCCCCATCCAACCCCAAGTTTGTGGAACATCGGGATGCGGCCCAAGAGACCTTACTTAAGGCCAGGGAAGTTTTAAAATCGGACAAGTACGATATGATCATTTTGGACGAGGCTTGTGTCGCCGTATCCTTGGGATTAATTCGAGAGGATGATCTGATTGCGGCCATTGCGGAGGCCAGACCGGAACTCTACCTGATAATGACGGGCCGTAACGCGACACCCCGGCTTATCGCCCTGGCCGATACCGTTACAGAGATGCTGCCTTTAAAACACGCCCTGTCCCAAGGGCGAAAGGCCCAGAAAGGGATAGAATACTAATCAGCCCACCCCTTTTGTGGCCCCATGGCCGTTTATGATTGAAGTAAGACTTAACATACAAGAAGCACAACCGTGTTTTCTACCGTTATGTTTCTTGATGGAGGCCGTATGAATATTATTGTGTGCGTCAAACAGACGCCTGAAACGGTGGAAGCCGATTTGACCATCGGCCCGACCGGACGGGATGTTATCCGGGACGATTTGGTCTACACCATCAACGAGTGGGACAACTACGCCATAGAAGAGGCTATCAGACTAAAGGAAACTCATGGCGGTCAGGTTACGGTGGTCACGATGGGCGGGGAGGATTCCGAGGACACCCTGCGCCGGTGTCTGGCCATGGGGGCTGACGAAGCCATCTTGCTATCCGATGACATGTTCGAACATGGTGACGCCAGGGCGACCGCCCAGGTCCTGGTCCAGTGCATCAAAGGAAGGCCGTTTGATCTCATCCTAACCGGCAGCCAGGCCGCCGACGTCGGTCAAGGGCAGGTGGGGTTGATTCTGGCCCAGAAATTGAACATCCCTCACGCGGCCTTGGTCATCAAGTTGGAGATGGAAAATGGGGCGGCCATCGTCCATCGGGAGCTGGAGGGGAACATGGAAGAAGTCTTGAAAATCGCCTTGCCGGCCCTGTTATCCATCCAGACCGGGATCAATGACCCTCGCTATGTGTCCATTATGGGCATCCGAAAAGTCCGAACCAAGACAATAGAGACCATGGACGCCGAAGACCTGGATCTGACCGAAGCGCAGACCGGCGAATCCGGATCATGGACCCGACTGACTCGGATGTATTTGCCGGTGGCCGAGAAAACAGCCGAAATCATTGCCGGACGACCGGAGGAAGCCGCGGCCAGGCTGGCTGAGATAATAAAAAATAATGGGGGGTTGGCCTGATGGGTGAGATACTGGTGCTGATGGAAAGCCGGCAGGGGGAAATGCGGGATGTCTCGCTGGAAATGTTGACCTTAGCCGCCGGGCTGGCTGCTGTGTCCGGGGACCGGGTTACCGCCCTGGTCCTGGCCTCCCAAGATCAGGCGGCCCACCTGACGGATCAGGCGGCGGGTTATGCCGATTCCGTCTTGACCCTCCGGAAGGAATCATTTGCCGTTTATCAGGCCGGTGAATATGAAGAGGCCCTGGCCGCGTTGATCAACGAACGCCGCCCCGGTTTAACCCTGGCCGGTCATACCGCCTTCGGTATGGATTTTATGCCCCGATTAGCTTCACGCCTGGATCTCCCCCTGGCCACGGATTGCCTTTCCCTGTCTATGGATGGTGGAAGACTGACCGCTGTTCGCCAGATGTATGGCGGCAAGATTAACGCCGAGGTGCAGCTTCGGGAAGCTCCCGGCTATCTGGTGACGATCCGGCCTGGCTCATGTTCCTTTGGGTCAGGGCAGGCTGAACCGGGAAAAGTGGAGGTCAGGGACTGGTCTTCAGATCCGGTCACGGCTGGGCGAGTCTTTGTCAAGTATCTGGAAACAGCCGGCGGCGGGGTCGATATTACCCAGGCGGATATTTTGGTCTCAGTGGGCCGGGGCATCGGCAAACCGGAGAACATTCCTTTGGCCGAGGAACTGGCTCGTATTTTGGGCGGGGAACTGGCCTGTTCCCGGCCGGTGGCGGATAAGAACTGGCTGCCCAAACACCGGCAAGTGGGCACATCTGGTCGCACGGTCAAGCCTAAGGTGTATCTGGCCTTGGGTATTTCGGGCGCGTTCCAACATCAGGCCGGGATGAAGGGTGCAAAGACCATTATAGCTATTAATAAGGACCCCAAGGCGCCCATCTTTAACATTGCGGATTATGGAGTGGTCGGGGACTTGTTTCAGATCGTCCCTGCCTTAAAAGATCAAATGAAAGCCATCCTGAAGAAATAGGGCGAATGGAGCCGTAGAAGAGTCCAGTGCCGCGATTTCATTAATCCCGAAAAAAAAGGAGCCATTCCGGTGATTCGGACGGCTCCAGGGATTATGACGGCAACATCGGTCGGCACAGCGGGTTTAATAAACTCCGAGCAGGTTCAAGGCCAAAATCAACAGGCCGATGCAGGCCATTCTTTTCACCCAAACCGGGCTGACCCGCTTGGCGATTTGCGGGGCGATGAATCCGGCCAGGATGGCTGCCGGGAACATGACCAGGAAAAACACCAGATCAAAATTGCCGAACTGGTAATGACGGGCACTGCCGATGACCGTGTTGAAAAAAATGGCCAGCAGAGAGCTACCCACGACTACGTACATGGGCAGACCCAGGCCGACGGTCATCAGCGGGACCATGAACGGGCCGCCGCCAAACCCAAACATGGAGGCGACAATAGCCAGAAGGAATGCGCCGATACACCCCAAGACGATATTAACCTTGAATTCCTGCCCCCAGAAATTGACGATCATGGTTTTATCTCCTATATTAACATAGTTATTTAATGAGGCTTATTTCTTGGCCCTGGCTGCTTCCTCGGCCCGCTTTTTAAACTCCTTTAGGATTGCCTGCTCCTTTTTGTTCTTGTCCAGGTATCCCGGAGTGGTCTGCCACCACATTAGGCCGGCCAAAACGATCAGTATCCAGCCGAAAATAAATTTGAATTGATCCAGGGTGATCAGCTCCGTCAACTTCGGCCCGATAAACCCGCCCAGCAGCATGGCCAGGCCCATAACCACTCCAAACTTCCAACTGATGAACTTAATTTTGGAATAATTATAAATGCCGCTAGCCTGGGAGAAGGCCACGGTGGGCATGACGGTTCCGGCCACAACGGTATGGGACAACGGCCAGATAGAAATGAGCAAGGGATTCAA
>JADFXY010000335.1:0-5032 GCA_015233355.1 Deltaproteobacteria bacterium
AGGCCATGGACAAAGCAGCCACCCGGTCGGCATTGATGCCCAGGGTCAAGGCGGTTCTTTCATCTTGGGCGATGCCCCGAAAGGCCAGACCGGTTTTGGTGTAATGGGTAAAAAGCCAGAGAAAGGACGTCAAAACTAGGCCCAAGGCCACCACTAGCAAACGCTGGGCGTCGACCATGGTGTTGCCCAGGGGAACGGACGCGTCAACAAAGACCGGGAGAGTATATTCAAACCCGATAAACCCAAGAAAACGGAATAATTCAAGGATGGCCAGACCTATTCCAAAGGTGGCGATAACCTCGCTGACGACTAATCCGCGCACTCGAAGCAACACGACGCGGTAAATTGCCGCGGCCAGGGCTCCGGTTATGATTACGGCTGAAGGAGCGGCGATCCAGTATGGAAAATGGAGTTCAGTCAGACACAGATAGGTCAAAAACCCGGCCGCAATGTACAGGGCCCCGTGGGCGAAATTGGCCACTCCGCTGATGCCGAAGGTTATGTTAAACCCTAAAGCCGCCACCACCAGGATGGCGCTGTTGATGAATCCATAGACAATGGTCATGGTGAGCATGGCGCCTCTCCTTACTTATTTTTCTTCATCCAGGTCGGAAGTTGAATCTTGGCCTCGGCTATCGATTCGGGATAGACGATGACCCGCTTGCCGTCTTCGGTCCATTGGAAAAAGCAACCTAAAGCTTCCTTGGAGGGGTCGTTGCCGTAGATAACCTGGTGTCCGGGTGAGAATTTTAAGTGACCCATGACGGTATCGACCTCAGCCTTTTCCAGGGCCGCGGCTATGGCGTCGGGATCCAGGGTGCCGGCCCGCTCAATGGCATCTTTCAAGAGGTAAACCGAAACATAGGAAGGAGCCGGTCCATGTCCGGCTTCAATTTCTACACCGAACCTGGCTTTGTAAGCCTCATAAAAAGTCTTGGCCGGGGTATACCTGGCCGAGGGCAAATCCCCCAGCTCGAAGATGCAGTTCAGCACGCCGCCGATCTTTCCGTTAAAGGTCTTCCAGGCCCCCGGACCGGTTAAAGGAGAGATGAAGCCGGCCAGCAGCGCCGGAACCTGCATGGACCGCCATTGCTTGACCAAAGTGCCACTCTGAGGCATGTCGAAAATGGGAAGGATAACCTCGGCATTCAATGTCTTAGCCTTCATCAAAGCGGGGGCGAAGTCGCCGGCACCGACCGGAAAGGTTTCCAATCCGAGTATTTCCCAACCCATCTTAGCGGCAATTTTGCTCACCGCGTCGGCCGTGGCTCTGGCCCAGGCCACATCTTGGATCATGATCAGAACTTTTTTATATTGGAACTCTTGATGTAGGAACTTCATCACGCCCGTAATGTAACCCACCAGGTATTTAGAGTTCAGGCAGGTCCGGAAAACGTATTTATATTTGGGGTCCTGTTCGACCTTGGCCTCGGAGGCTGGACTCATGGCGATAGTCCCCAGGAGCGGGACTTTATATTTGGTCAACATATCCATCCCGGCCATCAAGGCTTCGGACCGGAACGGGCCAACCACCAAAGCCGTCGGTTTCTTTTCCAAAATTAATTTTTCAATCCCCAACAGGGCCTCCGGCACAGGCACGCCTGGAGCCGCATCGCGAATGTCAATCGACTCAACCTTCATCGGCAGACTCTTACCGGCGACCTTCACTCCGCCCTTGGCATTGATCTCTTCCACGGCCAACTCCACCGCCTTGATCGATTCTTTGCCTTCTAAAAAAGTCAGGGAAGTGGGCACCCCGATGACTACCTGGCCATCCGCCGCAAACGTGGTCTCCAGTTGAAAAAGGGCTAGGGTAAGAAAGATAAATAAAGTGAAATAAACAGTTCTTTTCATTGGGTTGTCCTCCCTGGATAGAAGTGAAAGGGACATCGAACTATAGGACTTGATACCGCTCGATATGACCGGTTTGGGGGATAGGGGTGATCGTTAGGGGTTACTATGCAAAAGGCGTTCCGGCCATTCGGTTATGTTAACATGCTATTTATTAAACAATTTATTCTAAGGCCCAATCAGGAGCCGCCGGAAGTGTTACCTTTAGTTACAACTACAAAAAAAGATTTTGAACCTCCAACCGGATATATGATAGATTATTCCTAATAATTATTATAGTTAGATTATATGTAGCCTATGGAAACACATCCCACGCCAGTGTGTCAAAAGGAAGCAGTCCCAAACACCCAGGCTGCCGCAGAAGTAAATTAAAGATACCCGGCGCCTTGAGGAAATTCAAAAAGATGTTGACATTTGGGTGGAGGAAGATGACAAAGAGAGACCACACAGAGGCAAGAATGAAACTTATGTCATCCATATTCTTCAAGTTGATCCTGTTTATTACCCCATTGGTGTGCCTGCCGATCGCCGCGGTCGGTTACTTAGCCACCGAGGCGTCGGTGGATCGAGTCAACCGGTTGGTCCGTCAAGAACAAATGCTTCAGTTGGAGGCCACGGCCAAGAAGATCAACGACGTCTTTTTCAGTTGCCGTCTGGACTTAGAAACTCTATCCAATCTGCCCACCCTGGAGGATTTCCACCTGGCCCGGTCTTTTCGACTGAAAGCCGAAGAGGACTTTAACCGGGATAATCTGGTCAGGATATTCTCCAAATTTATTGCCCGGACCACCTATTATCAATCTATAATCTTCTTGAACGCTGCCGGGTTGGAAGAAATCAAGGTCACTTGCGACGGCCCGGCAAAGGAACATTTCCGCCGAAACACGGAAGATTTTTTCAGACAAACCAGCGCCATGAATTCCGACGGGCTGTTCTACTCCGGCATCCTGGACAGACCATCGGGAAACATTTTTTTTCTGGAAATGGCCAAGCCGTTCTTTACAGGTTGGCGGGAGATGGCCGGGGTGGTCTTGATCGAGGTGGACTTTGATAAAATATTGGAGATAGTCAAAAGCATCAAAATAGGCCGGAAGGGTTATGCCTTTTTGGTCGACCAGTTGGGCCAATGCATCGCTCATCCCCACTTTGAGCCATATGAACTAAAGTTCAGCGATTATCCCGACCGCGGCCTCAATGAGCTGGCCCTGGAGATGGAGACCGGACTGACAGGATGGAAGAGTTATAATTTTCAGGGAGAAACCAAGGTAGCCGCCTTCGCTCCGGTGCCCAGTATGGGCTGGTCTCTAGCCGTGACCATTCCATTGGAGGAGTTTAGAAAGGAGGCTCTGGCCATCCAGACCAAAGTGATAGAGGTGGTGGTCGTGGCCCTGATTTTGACCGTGGCCGGATTGGCGCTCCTGTCCTATCACCTCCTTCGTCCGGTTCGCCGCCTGGTCAACGCCACCAACCGCATCGCCGGCGGAGACTTGAACCAGGAGATTCGGGTCCAATCCAGTGATGAACTGGGGGAGTTGACGGAATCATTCAATCGCATGGTGGTCAATCTGTCCCAAATTCAAAACGAGCTGGTCCGGTCGGAAAAACTTATTTCCTTAGGCCGCCTCTCAGCCGGGGTGGCCCACGAAATCCGGAACCCGCTCAATGCGATTAAGGGGGCCATTGTTCACTTAAAACGCCGGAGGCCGGATGATGCCTTAATCATCGAATACACCCAACTGGTCCTTGAGGAAATAGACCGTCTCAGCAATTTCGTGACTGAGTTCCTGATGTTCTCCCGCCAGACCCCGCCCAAGCGTATACCAACGGACCTCAACAAACTCATCCTCCACACCCAAAAGGTATTTGATATGCAGGCCCAGGAGAAGGAGGTTCTCTTTTTTAACCGCCTGGATACCAACATCCCGCTCCTGGATTTGGACCCTCAACAAATGGAGCAGATCCTGGTCAATCTGATCCTCAACGCCCTGGAGGCCGTTTCTGCCGGAGGCGCCATCACCATCTCCAGTAGCTTAGTCACCTCGGGAACGACCAGGAATTCTCCTTCTCTGGTCCGGGTCACCGTCCACGATAATGGACCGGGTATCCCGGATAAAAATCTGCAAAATATATTTGATCCATTCTTTTCCACCAAAGAAACCGGCACCGGCCTGGGGCTCCCCCTGAGCCTGGGCATAGCGGAGCTTCACGGCGGGACGCTGAAAGCCTCGAGCAACGTTGGGCAAGGAACAAGGTTCTTCCTGGAACTGCCGGTTGAATTAGACCGTCCTGGAGGGGATAAGATTGAACAAGCGTAAGATTCTGGTGATTGACGATCGGATTCAGGGTCTTAAGGGAATGGTGGCCATTTTGGGCGACGAAGGTTATGATGTGATAACGGCGGCTAATGGGGCTGAAGCCCTGTCTCTTTATCAGTCTGTTGGCGATATTGACGTTATCCTGGCCGATCTGAAAATGCCCGGTGGAATTGATGGGTTGCAACTTTTCCATGAATTGAACCGGATTCGTCCGGCTCCCCCCTATGTCATCATGACGGCTTATGGCACGGTCCGCTCCGCCGTGACCGCACTAAAAGAGGGAGTTACCGATTATCTTATAAAACCCCTGGATTATGATGAGTTAATCCTTGTCCTGGATAAGGTCATCAAAGAGCGGCGCCTCCGTCGAGAGTTGAATGAACTTCGCCATCGGGATCAATCGGAAATCTCCTTTCATGGTTTGATCGGAACCTCAAGAAAAATGATGGATATTTTCGATATGGTCCGAACCGTGGGGCCGACCGACGCCTCGGTCCTGATCCGGGGTGAGACCGGTACCGGTAAAGAACTCTTGGCCAGGGCCATTCATTTAGAAAGCCCCCGCCGGGAAGCCAGGCTGGTTTGTATCAATTGTGCGGCCTTAACGGAAAGCCTGTTGGAGGCTGAGCTGTTTGGATATGTCAAGGGAGCCTTCACCGGAGCGGCCACAGACAGGCCCGGCCGACTCGAAGCAGCCGCCGGGGGCACATTGTTCTTGGATGAAATAGCCCATATGAGTCTGCCCCTCCAGGCCAAGCTCCTGCGTTTTCTTCAGGAGAGAACCTTTGAGCCGGTCGGGGCCTCGACTTCCCGTCACGTGGACATCCGGCTGATTACGGCCAGCAATTCAGGGCTTCAGGACCTGA
>JADFXY010000336.1:0-5022 GCA_015233355.1 Deltaproteobacteria bacterium
CTGAGGCACGGTAAACCGGATGGCGTGTTTGATTTCGCCGGCCGTCACCTCATCATACTGAACCAGTCCAGGCAGGATGGGCAGCCCGGCTGCGTCTGCGGAAGTCCAGCCGGCCGGCCGCAAGGCATTGGACCCGAGGTTGTAGATGGCCCCGGAACCGGCCTGCCAGGAGCCGTCGGACTTGGGGTAGGCGCTATAGAGTTCATAGAGAATGCAGTTGTCGCGGTCTACGATCAAGACATGCCGGTCGCCAGTGGAGCTGGGGCCGCCTTCGATGGGCGGGTTGGCCGGCACAGGGTAAGGTCCGTGGTCGCTTTCATCGCTGTAATCGAAGGTCACGGTTACCTTGGGCTGAGTACCGGGTACAACCACATAAGGGATGCCGATGGGGCCACCGTTCCAGGTGCCGGAACCAAAGTCGGGATGGACGCCCGTGGTAGAGCCGATGGTGTTGACGTAGCTACTGGAGTTGACATCCAGCGGCAGGGTGTCAACCGGGACATTCCAGATGTTGTCGGAGGGAAACATGGAGCATCCGGCCACGGCCCCGCGGTCATCTCTAGTGGCGTCTAAAACAGCCGGACCTGCATCGGGAGCAGGGGTGGGATAGGAGGCTGAGCCGGATGGTTGGGGCAGGATTTCTGTTTCTCCCGGCACGTCTGTTAAATTCATCAAGCTATTTCCAAACGCCGGAGAAACGGAAATGAAAACCAAAACACAGCATAAGGCGTTTAAGGCATATTTTATCTTCATTTCAGCTCCTTTTCCTAAGTTATAAAGACTCCTTCGGCCCTTGGTAAACATTATAGGTACGGCAAACGGGCTGAGTCAAAAAAAAACTGGATTCATCAATAGTTTCCTAAGGTGAGGGGAAATTCCGACGTCGTATTTTTGATTGACTATGTAATATCCTGGAACTAATTTGTATCATATGATAAAATGGCTTTAAAAAGGTGCCGGGCCGGGGACAGGTGATCGGTTACAGGTTAATCGTTGAAGACCAATGTCATGCATTTAAGGGGCAGGGCAATCGCACCGATTTTTTAACTATGGTCAATTCCACTTAAGCAACATGCAACGAGCAACAAGCAACAAGCAACCAAAATTTATCGTTGAGGTTTGAAGTTCATGGGGCAGACCAGGTTGAACAAGGCGCCGGCCATTTCGCTCAGGGTCAGACTGCTGTTGCTGCTGCTGACGGTCACCGGCCTGTTGGTCTTGGCCTTTGCCGGAGCCACTTTTCTGATTATAAATCAGCAGATTGAGAGCCGGATTCACGACCAGTTCAAATACAATGCTTCTCAACTGTCCTTGATTCTAGACTATCAAGCCGGCCAGTTTGATGAGATAACCAAGTCCGTGATGGAGGACGGCATCCTCCGCATGGTGATAAGTCTGGGCCTCTCTTCCAAATTCCAATCCTACCTGGACAGACTTCAGGCCAGATACGACCTTTCGTTTGCCATGTTTGTCGACCACGACAGCCTGGCCCCGGATTCTCGCTCAATGTTCTTGACCTTTAACCGGAAAATCGTCCATCCTTTTATCGCCCGGTCTTTGACTGGGTTGGTCACCAACGGATTTACGACGCTGCTGCCCCAATATCTGCCTTATCTGAACGCCGCGTCAGATCAGAAATTTGCGGACAATGGTCCAGAATTACTGGTTATGATGGCGGCTTCCCCGATAGCCGATGATAAAGGCCGGATCATGGGAGTTTTTTTAGCCGGCCGCATCCTGGATCGGAATATTGAATTGATTCAGAAGATAAAAGATATCTCCGGGGCGGATTGCGCCTTGGTCCATCAGGGACGACTGGTCGCCGGATCAATTATGAAGCCTTTGGGCGGACTGGCCTATTTGGCCCCGTTTCCCGTGACCGACCGGAAAGAATTTGTATTGCCCGACGGGGGGGTATATTATATTCGGGAGCTGCCTTTAAATAATTACGACAACCAGACGGTGGGCAGCGCCCTAATCCTCATCTCCGATGAACCCTTTGACCAGACCCGGCGCGATTTGTATCTTGCCGGACTTAGCTTTCTGCTCATCGGGATGATCATTTCGTTCATCATCTCTTTCGCTTTTGCCAGAAAAATTGTGGCCCCCATCCGGATGCTGGGCCGGCTGACCTATTGCATTGCCGAGGGCGTGCTGGATCAGGAGATACCGGTGCTGCGGAAGGATGAGATCGGAAATCTGGCCATGGATTTTAATACCATGGTTAGGAGGCTGGCTGAGAACCGGGACACCTTGAACCAGGCCAACGAGCGTCTATTGCACACCGCCCACCAGGCCGGGATGGCCGAGTTGGCCGTGTCTGTCTTGCACAATATCGGCAACGCCCTCAACGCGGTGAATTACCGGGTCTCCCGGCTGGAAGAAAATATCACGGCCCGGGAATTGGAGTCATTGGAGAAGATCTATGAATTTTTGAAATCAGATATCACCATCCGTCCCGAGGGGGAGCGGGGGCGCTGGGAAAAGCTGTTGCGTTACTTCGAGGTGACGCTAAAAACACTCAAAGAGGATTTTCAATCATATCATGAGGACCTGGGATTTGTCAGAAACGGCTTCGATCACGTCATGGAAGTTATCGCCCTCCAGCAAAAATACGCCGGGCTCCGGGGGCTGGAGACAGTGGTCGACGTGAACGATTTGCTGAAAGATGCGGCGGAAATGGTGATGGATTCCATCAGAAAGAGGGGCATCGAACTTGAATATCAGTTGGCTGAGCTGCCGCCTCTCCATTTAGATAAGAATAAGATGATTCAAGTCCTGATCAATATTATAAAAAACGCCTACGAGTCGCTGAGCCTGGTTCCCCCGGAACACCCGCGAAAAATAAGTCTAAATACGGAGCGAGTAACCGGACCTGACGGCCGACACATCAAAATCGTTATTGCCGACACCGGAACCGGGGTTTCGCCTGACTCTAGGGAGAAGGTCTTTCGTTTTAATTTCTCCACCAAGGGCCGCGGCAGTGGTTTCGGTCTCCATGATTCCGCCAACTATATCAAAGCCCAGGGGGGAACGATTGCCTTAGATAGTGATGGTCCCGGCCAAGGGGCACAGTTGATAATTAATCTCCCCATACCTGAAGGAGAGTCTCGGTGAACAAAAGGATAGTGGTCATTGACGACGAAGAATCCGCCTTGACGACTTATCGGATGATCCTGTCGCCCCCCCAAAAAGAGCATTCGGCTTTAATAGAGAAAGAGCGGCTCGAGGCTGAGCTGTTCGGAGACACGGCGCCCCCCAAAAGACATACCCCGGAGATCTATGAAGTCGCATCCGCGCTCCAAGGGAAAGAGGGTTTCGACCTGATCAATGCCGCGGTGGCTAATGGTCAGCCATTTGCCGTGGCTTTCGTCGACGTCCGGATGCCGCCTGGTTGGGACGGCGTTGAGACCTGCCGGATGATTCGCCGGGTTGACCCCAATATTGAAATCGTAATTGTCACGGCCTATTCCGATAAGGAACGCCGCGAGATCGTGGAAAAGGTGGGGATGCCCGAACGGCTGCTTTACCTTAAAAAACCGTTTGACCCCGATGAAATCAGACAATTGGCCCTGTCATTAACCAGGAAATGGAACCTGGAGCGGGCAGCCGAACGCCATCGAGATTACCTGGCGTCATTGTTGGATTCGATTCGTCGGCTAAGAACCTTGAATTTGTCCTCCTTGAAAGAGGTCCTGGGAGTTATTCTCAATGAAGTATTACACTTCGTAGACGCTCAAAAGGGGGTGATCGCCAAACGAACCGGAGACGAGATCCAGGTAGAAATCGCTACAGCCGATTTGCCCGACTCCGAGTTGGCCTCTCTCACCAGCCTGTTGTCATCACGATCCTTGCCCGGCGACTCAATCACCTGGATAGACCAGGTAATGGTCATCCCGCTAAAGGATCTGGCCGGTAACATGCACATATTGGTCCTGGATATTATGCCTCCCGTTTCGGAAGATAAAGAAAAGCTGCTCAAGCTACTGTTAGAGACATCTTCCGAGGTGCTGGCCGGTTTCCAGCGGCACGAACAGTTTCTGAAAAATGAACGGATCGCCGCCATCGGTCAAATCGCCGCAGGTTTAATCCACGAGATTAACAATCCCTTATCGGCCATTGTCAGTGCCGTGGATATGTTCGGCCGGATGGGTGAGAGACTCTGGCGGCTGGTGACCGGTTATGGGAATATCTTGAAAGGCCCTGGTTTTCCACCTGAATATCTAAAACAGTTTGATGATCTGAACAATTTTCTAGAACCGGTCAGGATCCGGAAAAAGATGGTCAAGGCTCACGACGTCTTCCAAAACGGGATGGAACGGGTTCAGATATTGATGCGAAATATTCGTAACTTCACCAAATGCAAAGACTCCATCGAGCTGCGGCGCCAGGACTTGTCCGAAGCCTTGGAAGACACTCTGATCCTGGCCGTCAATTCGCTGAGATACGGGATCAAGGTCCATAAGCACCTGGAAATTCCCCTCATGGCCTACTGCGACGTCGACAGCATGAAGCAAGTCTTCCTCAACCTGATCCTGAATGCCGCCCAGGCGATGAAAGGTGCCGGCGAGATCTGGGTAACCGGGAAACAAAAAGAAGACCTGGTCTGCGTGTCCATCAAAGACTCGGGGCCGGGGATAGCCCAGGAGATCAGGGACAAAATCTTTGAGGCTTTCTGCACCACCAAACCCGACGGCACCGGTCTGGGCCTGTCCATCGTCCGGGGGATCATAGAGAAGCATAAAGGCATGATCAGGGTTGAGAGCCGGCCCGGCCAGGGTACCACTTTTCACTTAGAGATTCCCGCCAACGTTCCTCCAGAGCCGGTGGAAGCGCCGACGACAAAGGGATAGGCTCTCGAAAGACTATTGACGTAAAACGGCCGAGGTGGCAAGCACCCCGGCCGGGACGATATGACCGCGCCCGGTTGGGGGAACCGGACGGCAGGCAGAGGGGGTTAAAAATGCCGCCGGGTCGGGTTTTCCACCGGGTTTTCCCGATGGGGCGATTTCCTTTGCCGGC
>JADFXY010000337.1:0-5014 GCA_015233355.1 Deltaproteobacteria bacterium
TCTGGGAGGTTGGTGCATCTGTCGTGGGGGAGCCCTTTATAATATATTGAAGGAAAAGAGGCTTTATACGGTGTACCCGCCTTCTTGGGGTTTCTTTTTCCCCGGCCGGACCGACGCAGCCGGGGGGTGTTCTGCCGGTTGATCAGCTTAAATCGGTCATGATCGGCCAGGAAGAACAGAATGCCCGATGAATATGCTGTCATCCCTCTGGGTGGCTGGTGCATCTGCCGCGGGAGAGCCCTTTATACTTTAAATGTTTGACTTTACTCAAAGAAAAGGTTTTAACCCTGCATAACCGCCTACTTGGAGTTTTTTTATCCGGCCGACGCAGCCTTGGGTCGACCGCCGCCTGTCGCTCGCGACCGGTTTAAGGTCCGGATAAAGTCGACTAACCCTGGTCCGTTGGACTCAGAAAAAGGAGAAGTTTAATGAACAAAAAGGTGGTTCTTTTAACGATGGTGTCTTTTTTGCTGGTTGCCGCCGTGGCCTATACGGATGGGAGAGAATTTAAAGGCTATCTGTCTGATGTCATGTGTGCGTCTGCCGGTAAGGATCCCTCGGGAAACAACCTGCTCAAAAATCCTGAAAAGCATACCGTGGCCTGTATGAAGATGGCTTCATGCATCGCATCTGGTTATGGAATGTTCATCAAGAACGACCAGGGAAATTACGTGTTCCATAAATTTGACCAAAAAGGCAGTGACATGGCCAAGACAAAAATTCTCGATGTCACCAAAAAAACGGACAACATCCTTATCGAAGTCAAAGGTAAACTTCAACCGGATGGGACCGTGATCGTAAAACACATCGAGTCCGAAAAAGACTAAAATCCTGAAGTAATCCTTCTCTCTCTTTTCCTCTTTAACAAGCCCCACCGACCCCCCTAGGTGGGGCTTTTTACGTTGGATAATCTATGTTATGTAAACTTGAGCAGATAACTCAAAGCAAAGACAGGTACGCGCCTCGGCCTCGGTCAGAACTCATGGTTTATCTTGCAAAAAGTCGCGGAATCAGGTTATATCGTTTCGAGTTGGCAAGGTGGTCTCAAACAAATTGGCAGTTGGCATTATCCGAGTTGGCACCGAATTAAAAAATGATTGTTTTTGTTTAGTTAGACAAGTGGATTGACCGGCACACTTTTTGCTTATGGTATTTGATTGTTGCGATGGGAAAACTAATCTGAAATCATATTCTCAATTAGGGAGGAACAAAATGAAAAATAGTATTGTTCTATGCGCATTCTTATGCGTTTTCGCTCTGTTACTGCCTGTTTGCCATGCCGCAACTAGTTGGACTGGTTGCGTCTACGACACCAATTACCCAACACTAAGTATAATTACACCGTGGAACAACCGGCAGGAGCGACCTATACCACAATCCGAGGCACGGTTGTTAATCCTACGGCCTCCCAGGACGCCTTTCCCGGTGCTATGGACGGTTTCATTGAATCCTCAACCAGTAAGATTCATTTTACAATAGTCTACCGCAACAATTGGGGCTCACGTTTTTATGTCATTGACCGCAATGGAGTAGGCTTTTCTTGGGGCGTGGACGCCTACGGCGCTATCTATGACCCTGTTCAGAACATAACGATCAAAACCTGCCCGGCCGGCGACGAGTCGTCGAACAAAGCGATGGAGGATATCTTCAACCTCAATCAAGGTAATCGATAGCCGATGACTTAGATGGTCTGGCCCGTGCGCCGTGGACAGTAGGTGCTTTGATTATTAGGTAATTTGGTCATTAGATGACCGGAGCGGATGCCGGTTATTATTGTGGACTTGAATGATCTATACTTAGATCATTATTCTCTATAACTGGAGGCCCTATGATTAAGAAACCGAGAAACTTATCAGACTGGTTTGCGCCCATTGTCGTGGTGCTATTCTTGATAATCTGTTCTGCCATCCCGGCCTCTGCCGGTGAGTGGGCAACCTCGCGGCCGCCATTTCCATGTGATAAGACATGCAGCGCTGCCGGGCGGTGGTGTGATAATAAAGACGGCACGGTGACCGACACGAACACAGGATTGCTTTGGCTGAAAGACGCAAGTTGGAATCCTGACGGCTTTGGAGTTGACGACGCCGCTAGACAGGCGGCTCAAGTCAAAAGTGGACATCCAACCTCACTGACCGATGGCTCACAAGCAGGTTGGTGGCGACTGCCTACAATAGATGAGCTGAAAACCCTCACAACCGGGACCGAGGCTGTCAACGCTTCCCACCCGTATTTATTTACCGGCGTCTGGGGGGATATCTACTGGTCGAGTACCACGTCCGGCTGCAATTCATCCAGTGCGTGGCGCATCTACCTGTATGATGGCTCAACCTTATGCTATGATAAGACCTTTCTTTTCCGCGTCTGGCCTGTTCGAGCGGCAAAATAGGCGCCTTGACTCTTTGTTTGCTTGACGGGGGGCGTCGAGGGATGTCCCCCTGGCCACGATTTGGGTAGGCCGGGGTGATATTTTCGGAAGGGCTTTTCCTTCTAATCAGACCCAAGCTTGTCTGTCTGTCGATGGCGCACTGAATGATTTGGAGCGGGTTTCTTTAACTTCGATCAAGGTAATCGTTGCTTTTGGCCGAGGCGTTCATACCAGGAGTCGAGTCCCGCCAAAATAACTAATCAAACTTGGAGGGTCTCCCTATGATTAGAGATCAAAAAAGATTAACGGGATGTTTCACCGTTGTTTTCATTCTGTTATGTTCATTACTTCATCCGGGAATTACGGCCTATGCCGACGAATTGCCGGCCTCGCATCCTTCATGCATCACCTGCAAGGGGTCGATTAGCCCTAAAGGACGGTGGTGCAATAATCACAACGGCACGATAACCGACATGACCACCGGCCTGGTCTGGTTATTCGACGCCGGATGGGGCGGCCTACGTTCCATATGGTCGATAGCCACGGGAAGGTATTTTACGTCCACTATTACATATTATGACGAAACTGCCTTTGATCGCGCCTCTTCGGTCAAGAACGGGAATCCAACTTCATTGACCGATGGTTCCAAACAGGGCGACTGGCACCTGCCGACTCTGGGCCAGTTCAGAACACTTTTTACCGGGATCGAGGCCATCGGGCCCAGCACCTATTTCTTTGAGGGTATCCAGCCTCACTACTACTGGTCAAGTACCGGTTACACCGGTGATGTCAAACTCCAGTATATGCTCGACATGAGCAATTTCCGGGACTACGCCGGCATCAAATCGGGCGTCGCCTATGTCTGGCCTGTTCGGCGGTGGAGATAAGCCGTTTAATTACCGGCCCCTTAGCCGCCCGAACCGGGACAGGTACCTTTTGCCCAGGATTTAGGCCGGACATATTGTTTCCACGTTGGAGGAACATTCCATGATCATAAAACGAAGATATCCCTCAGGCCGTCTGGGACTCGCTCTGGTGGTGTTACTTCTGTCAATATGCTTGCTCGCCTCGGTCTACGCCGGTGAGCTTCCCGACTCGCATTCGCCATGCATTTCATGCAAAGGAACGCTTAGCCCTTTGGGGCGCTGGTGTAACAACGGCGACGGCACGGTCACCGATATGACCACGGGATTGATTTGGCTGAAAGACGCCGCCTGGGGCGGGGAATATCCTGTGCAGACGGGATCAGTAGCTCAGGTGACGGCCTACGATCGGGTTTCACAGGTGAAGAATGGAAATCCGGCCTCTTTGACCGATGGTTCGGCCCTGGGTGACTGGCGTCTACCCTCACTTGAGGAATTCAAGGCCGTCGTGGGCGGAACTGAAGCGATTGTAATGCTTTATGGCCTAACGGTACGCACGTATTTTTTTACCAATCCGTCGTGGTACGGTTACTGGACGGGCACTTCCATTTATCGCTACGTGTATGATACAACCTTTATGGAGAACTACAATTATGCCGTCAGGGTGTCCGATAATGGCTACTGGGAACCTGGCAGCAAAGACGATACGATGAGCGTTTGGCCGGTGCGAGACCCCAAATAGGTGACTCAATTATCACGATTGGACTTTGGCAAACGACTCCCAAGACCGTGTGGGCCTTTGATAAGACGGCCCCAATCAATCTGGAGGGGAAAGAGTACATCAGCTTGTTTTTATCTTTGCCGAAACAGGATCATTCCTCGGTCACGGCCTGCGCCATAGAAGACGGCAACTATCGGCATACGGTGACGCTTTGTCGGCAAGACGAACCGGGCCGGCCGTCCTCGGCCTTCTACCGGATGACGAGCTCTATTGATTGAGAAATAGAAATGAATCCGCAGATTACGCAGATGAACGCAGATTACTGAAATCCACAGGCTCATGCGATCATTCGTCTTTTAGCCAACGGCGCTGCTAATACAGCCAATAAATTAAGGAGAACAACTGATGAGAGCATTTAAACCGGTCGTCTTTTTTTTAGCTTGTCTTGTGACGGTATGTCACGTTATCCCGGTCGAGTGTTCGGCCCTTGAATATTGCTGGAACCTTACTTACCCTGGAACGACCGCTCCTCCAGACACAATAAGGGTCGGGGTGCTCGATATCGGCGGCGGTCATTATATTCTGTCCGGCTCGGGGAAGGAGCATCGTGATTTTCCGCCCTATGAATATACAACCTATGCGGTGATTGGAGGGGCTGTGCTGATCGATAAACTTCTCAACGTGACAATCATTATGACCAGTCGGTCGGACAAGGCCGTTCTGCCGGGAGGGACTAGTGTTATTTTCTCGCAACGCATCCACATGCGGGTGGATCCTATTACCTTAAATGGAGACTACGCCAGGATACTTGATCATTCCAACGGGGCTGTACAGCTTAAAGGCAGTTTCTTGAATGGGACGGTCACCTCTGTATCCTGCAACTAAGCCCCGTTGGGGCGCGCTAGGTTAGCCCAGCGGCAGCGCCTTGGGCATTGGGGCAACACGTGCCGTAAGGGCGACACATGCGTCGCTACAGGTGCACCCCAATGCTGTTGAATTAGAATAATGTTGCTGATATTTAGGTATGTTGATCGTCTGAACCTTGATTACGCTGATTAAATGAAA
>JADFXY010000338.1:0-4998 GCA_015233355.1 Deltaproteobacteria bacterium
ATAGTCGCCACCCCTACCCAGGGCGTTGCCCTGGGCTAACCTAGAGCGCCCTTTCAGGGCTTCATCGGAATTAACCATTTATTAGAATAGGATCCGATGGCCCTACCCTTAAGTCAATGACATTGACGTGCAACGTGCAACCAGCAACCCGGAACCCAAATGAACAATTGGTCAAAAGAAAATCTTAAAGGAGCCGCAGTAACGGTGGTCGGACTGGCCCGCACCGGCGTGGGGGTGATTAAGTATCTGGCCGCGGCCGGAGCCAAGATCACGGTGACGGACCTTCGGGACAGGCAGGCGTTGGCTCCATTCTTAGCCCAGGTCGGCCGGATTGAAGTTGATTACCGGCTGGGCAGTCATCCGGAAGAGATTTTTCTTAAGGCGGACCTTATTGTTTTGAGTCCCGGGGCGCCGCCGGAGATCGCTCAGGTGCAGCAGGCCGAAGCCCGCGGGATTCCGGTCATCGGCGAGATGGAGCTAACTTTTGCTAATTTATCCGCTCCATTGTTGGCCATCACAGGGACCAACGGAAAGAGCACCACGGTCAGTCTGACGGGCGAAATGGTCCGGGCCGCAGGATATCGGGTGTTTGTCGGCGGTAATATCGGTAACCCGCTGGTTGATTGTCTTCTGTCCGGCGAGTCGTATGATTTTGTAGTGGCTGAAGTTAGTAGCTTTCAATTGGAGCGGGTGGTCAAATTCAAACCACGGGTGGCTGCGATCCTAAACCTGGCTCCCGATCATCTCGACCGCTACCCCCGGTATGAAGACTATATTTCAGCCAAGGAAATGATATTTAAAAATAAAGATAACACCAGCGTGGCCGTGCTGAATGCCGGTGACGCCCGATTGGTCCAAACCGGGGCCCGGTTGGCTCCTCCGGTATGCTGGTTTAATGCCTCGGGCCCGGTGGACTTTGGTTGCTGGTCGGACCAGGGGAAAATTCATTATTCCTTTCCAGGGTTAGGGCAGGGACAATTTGACCTGACCGAGATCCCCTTGCCGGGGGTGCACAACCTGGAGAATGTCATGGCGGCCCTGGGAACCGTCGGTGCGGCCGGATGTGCCGTGGAAAAAGCCTGGCCGGCGGTTAGGAGCTTCAAAGGATTAAACCACCGCATGGAATTGGTGGCCAAAGTCAATGGAGTTACCTTTATTAATGATTCCAAAGCAACCAATGTGGACGCCGTGGTGCGGGCTTTGGAAGGTTTCGGCGGCGGCGTAATTTTGATTTTAGGTGGTCATGATAAGGGTGGAGACTTCACTCCCCTGATATCGCCGATTAAGGCCAAGGTCAGGCTGTTGATATTGGATGGAGAAGCCGGCCCAATGTTGCATTCGGTATTCGCCGGGCAAGTTAAGACCAGCCTGACGGCTAATTTGCCCCAAGCGGTTAAGGCCGCCTTTGCCGAGGCCGACGCGGGCGAAACAGTTCTTCTATCCCCAGGCTGCGCCTCCTTCGATCAGTTTCAGAGTTTTGAGCATCGGGGAGACGTGTTTAAGAAACTAGTGTATGAATTTAGCTAAAATAACCACCAGAAATAATGCCTCCGCCGCGGCCAGGTCTTCATCGTATGATTATATCATGCTGGTTGTGGTTATGAGTCTGACCGCCTTGGGGATTGTCCTGGTCTTCAGCGCCAGTTCAATTTTGGCGGAAAAACGATACGGCGACGCCTATTTTTTTTTGAAACGTCAGGCTTCCTTCGCCCTATTGGGCCTGATTGTCATGATCATTTTTAAGAATACCGATTACCACGTTTGGCGGGACAGGGCCCCTTTGTTTCTGGGCCTGAGCATTTTATCCCTGGTCTTGGTGCTGGCTCCCCATGTCGGGGTTAAGGTGGGTGGGGCGCACCGCTGGATTAGGATCTATGGCTTTTCGTTTCAGCCTTCGGAAATGGCCAAACTGGCCGTAGTGATATTCATGGCCAGGTGGGTTTACCACCGGGGTCAAGAGATGCGGAGTTTTTGGAAAGGATTTGTTCCGCCCATCGGCATCATGATTTTTTTTGACGGGATCATATTGCTTCAACCGGATATGGGAACGGCGATGGTTATCGGGATGTTGGTTGTCTTAATCATGTTTGTATCCGGGGTTCGGCTGCTTCATTTGGGTATGATCGCAGTGGTCAGTATCCCCATGATAATTTATCTGGTTGTCCATGCGTCCTACCGGATGGAGCGGTTATTGACCTTCCTGAATCCCTGGCGGGACCCGTCGGGCCGAGGCTTTCAGATTATTCACTCTTTTCTTGCCTTCGGTTGTGGCGGAGTGTTTGGGGCGGGTTTGGGCGATGGCCGGCAAAAACTATTTTATCTGCCCGAACCGCATACTGATTTCATTTTTTCCGTGGCCGGCGAAGAGATTGGATTTTTGGGCGTCTTTTTTATTATCTTTTTGTACTTCATCCTGATCGTCAGGGGCATGAGGTTGAGTTTGAACTCGCCCGACTTGTTCGGAACCTATCTGGCGTTTGGATTGACCAGCCTGCTCGGCGTCCAAGTAATGGTCAATATGGGCGTCGTGCTGGGGTTGTTGCCGACCAAAGGCATGGCCTTACCTTTTCTTAGTTACGGAGGCTCGTCCTTGCTCTTTTGTATGGCCGCCGTCGGCATCTTGTTAAATATCTCCACCCATGTGGAAGAGGCGGAAACCCCATGAAGATTATTATTGGGGGCGGCGGAACAGGCGGCCATTTGTTCCCGGCTTTGGCCTTGGCCGATGAGTTCAAACGGCAGATACCAGAGACCGAGATTATTTTTGTGGGCAGCCGGCAGGGCCTGGAGTCGCGATTGGTCCCGCAGCATGGTTATGATTTGATCTTCATTCACGCCAAAGGATGGAAAGGCCGGGGAATCATTGGGAAAATTAAATCTCTTTGGGCCGTCCCGGCCGGAGTGTTGAAGAGCCTGTGGATAATTTGGCGGTTCAAACCGGACCTGGTCATCGGAGTCGGGGGGTACGCCTCGGGACCGGTGGGCCTGGCCGGCTGGATGATGGGAAAGAAAATGGCCTTGCAGGAGCAAAACTCCATTCCCGGATTGACCAATCGCTTGTTGGGCCGGTTGGCGGACATCATCTTTCTATCATTTGAAGACCAGGCCGGGTGTTTTGACCCGGCTAAAACCCGCCTGGTCGGTAATCCGGTGCGGGAGAGTCTGCTTCAGGCGGGACGGAAAACGACCTCGGACCCGGCCAGCCGAATTCGGCTCCTGATCATGGGTGGATCCCAAGGGGCGCATCGCATAAATGAGGTGTTTACGGCGGCCATGGACCTGTTGGGCGACCGGCGAACAGGCTGGCGGATTACGCATCAAACCGGAGAGAAGGATTTTGACGCGGTGACGGCGGAATATCAACGTCTGGGACTTGACGCCAGGGTGGCTCCCTTCTTCACTGACATGGGTGAAGTCTACGCCCATACGGATGTGGTGGTGGCCCGCTCAGGAGCAACGACACTGGCCGAACTTACCTCCTTGAAGAAACCGGCCGTGTTTATCCCTTACCCCTATGCGGCCAATAATCACCAGGAAATAAACGCCCGATTCGTGTCGGATCAAGGCGCCGCCATGACCATTACCGAAGCCGAATTGACGCCGCAGTTACTGGCTGATTGTTTGATTGACTTGATGGACCATCCGGAAAAAATCGAGACCATGGCCGACCGGGCCAGCCGTTTGGGCCGACCCACGGCCGCCGCCGATATTGTCCGGGAATGCCGCAACCTGGTGGGAAGCAACTAAAGATAAGCCGAGATTGATGGCTAACATTCTTTGTAAGGGGCCGCTTTGTACAAAAAGGATCAGCATATTCATTTCGTGGGGATCGGTGGCATCGGCATGAGCGGGATTGCCGAGTTGCTCCTTAACCTGGGCTATAAGGTCAGCGGCTCCGACGTCAAACAAACCAAGATCACGGCGCGATTAGAGGAACTGGGCGGGATTGTCCGGTACCAACATCAGGGCGACAACGTGGTGGGCGCCGATGTGGTGGTTGTTTCCTCCGCCATCAGATTGGAAAATCCGGAGATCGCCGCGGCCAGGAGTATGAAAATACCGGTTATTCCCCGGGCCGAGATGTTGGCTGAATTGATGCGGATGAAGTATGGCATTGCCGTGGCCGGAGCGCATGGCAAAACCACAACGACCTCTATGTTGGCCACGGTTCTGGCCCAGGCCGGGTTGGATCCGACCGTGGTTATCGGCGGCCGGCTAAACAGCTTGGGGACCAATGCCAAACTGGGCTCCAGTGATTTCCTGGTGGCCGAGGCGGATGAGAGTGACGGCTCTTTCATGACCCTGTCACCAGTCATCACCGTGGTGACGAATATTGATCGCGAGCATCTGCCCCATTACGGGACGCTGGAGAACATCAAGGCCGCCTTTGCCACGTTTATGAACAAGGTTCCGTTCTATGGATTGTGCGTTTTGTGTCTGGATGATCCTAATCTCCAGGACCTCATTCCGCTGATCAACAAACGCTTTTGGACCTATGGATTGACCAGTCAGGCGGACATCCAGGCCCGTTCCCTGAGGGCGGAGGGGTTGGTCAGCAGTTACAAGGTGCTCGCTCACGGCCGAGAATTAGGCCGGGTCAGCATTAATGTGCCCGGGCGGCACAATGTTTACAATTCCCTGGCCGCGGTGGCGGTGGGGTTGGAACTGGATATACCCTTTGCTAAGATCAAAGAAGGGCTGGAGCTTTTCGACGGGGTGGAAAGACGGTTTCAGCTCATCCACGACACAGACGACATCACCATCATGGATGATTACGGACACCATCCCACAGAGATCAGGGCAACCTTGGAAGCGGTCAAACAATGTTTTCCGGACAAGCGGTCCGTGGTCGTCTTTCAGCCCCATCGGTACACCCATCGGTAGGGTTGCGGAAAGGCGTGGTCGTCAACATCGAAAATACCGTGGCTTCAATCAAAAAGGCTATAGAAGACGCGGAACTCATGGCCGGGTGCGAGATCACCCAGGTGTACACCGGCA
>JADFXY010000339.1:0-4994 GCA_015233355.1 Deltaproteobacteria bacterium
CCCGGACTGCGTCATTTTTTTTCTGGCCAAAGCCTATCAGAAGGCCCATGCCCATTTCAAAAAACAACTGCAACCGTATGGCCTGACCAACATCCAGCACCTGGTCCTGGAGGGCCTCTGGTATGAAGCCGGGCAGACCGCCGCCGAACTGGGCGAGTTTCTGATTCTGGATAAGGCCACCTTGTCCGGGGTGCTGGACCGGATGGACAAGGCGGACTGGATCAGGAAGGCGGCGGACCCGGAAGACGGCCGCATCTTCAAGCTGTATCCATCTGCCCGGGCCAATGCCCTCAAAGAGGAGCTGATGGCCTTAAGGCAGCGGACCAACGAAGAGATTCTGTCGCCCTTTAGTATTGAAGAACAAGTGCTGTTAAAGAGGCTGTTAAAGGATATGTCCTAACCCCGCCGGCGGGAGTATAATCTTCACCGGACGGCCCGAATTTTTTTTCACTAAAGTTCGTATACAAACAGTACCGCCGGAGCCTGGGGAGGCATTTTAACTTAGCTCCTCCTCCAAGTCCAAGATGACTTGGTCAATATATTCTTGGAGCCATTTCTCTCGATAATTAATGGTCTTTAGAATCCTAAGGGACTCAGGAGTTCCCCAATTTTCAAAAGCCCTAATGCCACACTCACGAACCTCGGCATCTGAGTGAGCCAGCGCCGCTAAGGCAATGTCCTGCCCTTGTGGATATATGTCAAAATAATCCATATGTAGTATCACTTGTAGCAGGCCGATCATGATTTTGAGGTCTGAAAAGTAATCAACAAACACCGAGAGTAACCACTCTTTTGTTCGCGCTGCATTTTGTTCCATACGTTTTCGGACGAATTCATCTGCACGTGAATAGAATCCATATTCAAAGTTCTGCCTTGAAATTATGCTCAGTAGTTCTTTGGTATATTTTTCTTGGAATTGTTGGAGAATCGACTTGCCTGAGGCATTCTCCAGGTGGCCGGGAGCACAGTCAGAATAGTCAATCATGCCTTCGAAAATAGGGCCTTTGATAGACTCGGTTTGGTTTAATTTAGTTGCTGTATTAATCATTTTTCTTTCCTTCCAGACCGGGCAATCACTCCCGGACCAGTGAGTCAATCACACCTAAATTAACTTTGGCTTAATATTACCATACCGGAACATTAACAACAAATCAAAAAGGAAGCTTTTACCAGGAAGGATTAACGGACATGGATGAGATGCAAAAGGTATACGAATCGCTGGCCGCCCATCTGGACCGGTTGCCGGCGGGTTTCCCGAAAACATCCTCCGGCGTGGAACTGCGCATTTTGCGCCGATTGTTTACTCCCGAAGAAGCCGGGCTGGCTCAGTTGCTCGCGCTGAAGCCGGAGACCCCCGAAGAGATCGCCCTGCGCACAGGACAGAACGCAGAGGAACTGGCCCCCAAGCTGGAAGCTATGGCCAAGAAGGGCCTCATCTTTCGCATTCGCAAGAACCAGGGCGTGAAGTATATGGCCGCCCAGTTTATCGTCGGCATTTGGGAATACCACGTCAATGATCTTGACCCGGAACTGATCAGCGACGTTAACGAATACATGCCCTATTTCTTCGAAAAGCAAGCCCAAGTCAAGACGTCCCAACTCCGGACCATCCCGATTGCCAGGGCCTTGTCCGCCGAGCAGGCGGTTATGCCCTATGAGGAAGCCCGCCGGATCGTGGGGGAGCATGACCAGATCCTGGTCGCCCCCTGCATCTGCCGCAAGGAACATCAGATGACTGGCCACGGCTGCGACAAACCAATGGAAAGCTGTCTTATCTTCGGTTTGGGGGCACAATATTACGAAGAAAACAAACTGGGCCGGCGGATCGATCAGCAAGAAGCCCTGCAGATCCTGGAAAAGGCCGAGAAAGCCGGTCTGGTCCTGCAACCCTCGAACTCTCAGAAAATCATGAATATCTGCACCTGTTGCGGCTGTTGTTGTCAGATCCTTAAGAGCCTCAAACGCCTGCCCCACCCGGCTGAGTACGTTTCGTCCAACTATTTCGCCGTTATCGATCGCGACAAATGCCTTGGCTGCGAGACTTGCCTGGACCGTTGCCAGATGGAGGCCGTCCGGATCGAAGACGACACGGCCATGGTGCTGCTCGACCGGTGTATCGGCTGCGGCCTGTGTGTCCCCACCTGCCCCGAAGAAGCCATCCATCTGGAAGCGAAACCGGAAGACAAACGATGCACTCCGCCGCCACATTACTCAGAGACCTTGAAGCTGATGGCCAAAGAGCGGATGGCCCTGCGGCAGGCCGGATAAGAACGGCCTAGAAACGGCACGAAAGGAACAGGATCAGCCTCAACAGTTTGACTGGTGAAAATTAACTATTGGTTTTTCATCCTCATCGTTGAGTGCTGGTCGCTGACCGATCACACCTGAAAAGTTCAGCCGAAGCGACCCCAAAAATGATTTAAAGTCTGTTGATTTTCAAACATAGATGTGATAAACTTAAAAAAATAACCGAAGTCAGCCTGCGTCAACGAGCCGTCGAAGCCATTCTCCTAATCCTGACATTAATTTTTGCTATCCTCCTCTCTACCATCTCTTCCAGCATGTCGCCGGTTCAAATCCATCGTCTGGCTGACTGGTGTTTGGCTCTCAATGTCATTATCGTCGGCTTGTTAGTCTATCTGAAGATTAGAAGTTAAATGACCGCCTGAAGGTCGAAGACCCAGCCAAGACGCCCTCCTGAAAGTGAAACAGCCATGAGGCCCTTTTTGGGGCAAAATAATTCCTCCTATCCCTACCCAAATCTTTGTTACGCTCTCAGATGGGGGAGTTGCCCAAACGCGTTTCGGCCGTACAGAGCTTGTTTGACTAAATCTTTGCCGCTGGCCGGATCAGGGCAAACCGGCATTGTTCAGGATGTGACAGCATTCATTGAAACAAAAAAACGAAGGAGGCTTACCTCGAAATGTTAAGAAAACAAATTAGAGACATTTATACTCCCAAAATCATTGGTGTACCTCCTGAGATGTTGGTCTCCGAAGCAATAGGCATAATGCATGCGAACAAAGTAAGTTGTATTTTAGTCTTTGAGAATGAGGCGCTTATCGGTATCCTCACGGAACGTATTTTCATATTTAATGTGGTTAATGGCGACGTTGATTTTGCTCGTTGCCGGGTTAAGAACATGATGCGGTCTAGTGTTTTGACCGTTAAAGAAGACACATACATATACGAGGCTTTTGGCCTTCTGACCTCTAAGAATCTCCGCCACATGGTTGTGGTCGATCAACAGAATAAGGCTATAGGCGTGGTGACTTATTCAAATATGTTGGAACACCTGGTGTATGAAGACTTTCTGGAGGTGAAAAAAGTCTCGGAAATAATGAGCCGGTCTGTTTGCACCGTGTCCGGAGAGGATGCCGTACACCGGGCTTTGGTTGAGATGGTCGATAAATCCGTCAGTTGCATCCTCATTGTAGAAAATGATCATCCTGCCGGCATTCTGACCGAGCGTGATATGGCAAGGATGGTCACCGGCCGGATTGATATCTTCGTCAGAAAGGTCCGGGAGGAGATGAGTTCTCCCGTCATTACAATACCCAAGGACGTCGTCGCGTACGATGCCGCTTCTGTCATGAAGCGAGAGGGGATTCACAGGCTGGTGGTAGTCTCTGAAGATGATCGGGTGGTGGGGATTATTACCCAGTCCGACATCGTCCGGGGACTCGAAGGAAAATACATTCAAATCCTCAAGGAGACAATCAGCGAGAAAGAGGCCGTCATAGAAGAGACGATGAGAGATCTCTACAACAAAACCATCTACTTAGACAATATATTGAGATCGTGTATCGACATGGGTGTCGTCGCCTCTGATATGAACCTGCGCATCGCCTATTTCAATCCTGCGGCAGAGGATATTTTGGGGTATTGCGCCGGTGATGTCATCGGCCGCAGCCTTAATGAGATACACCTGAAGGAGAATATTGATTCATCACTGTTCGACTGGGTTATGGAGACCGTCCGAAAAACGGGGCAACACGCCTTTATGTTTGAACGAGTTAAAGATGACCGGAAGCGGTATATTCAGGGAAACGTCTTCGGGGTATGGGATAAGAACCAGGATTTAATCGGATATGTTTTCATGGTCAGCGACATCACTGAACGCAAGATAAATGAGGAAGTAATTAGATATATGGCCTACTATGATATCTTGACCGGATTACCCAATCGAGCCATGTTCTATGAACGCCTGGCCCATGATTTGACCCACGCCAAACGTAACAGAACCAAGTTGGCCTTGATGATAATAGATATAGATAGATTCAAGGAAATCAACGACAGTAGAGGGCATCATGCCGGCGACATCCTCCTTAAGACCATGGGATCCAGACTAAAAGGCGCTCTTCGAGGAGATGACACCGTTGCCAGGATTGGAGGGGATGAGTTCGTGGTGATTTTGCCCCAAATCAACGGTGTTGACGACGCCGTTCTGGTGGCTGAAAAGATTACCCAGGAAGCGGAAAGACCATTCGATATCGAAGGTTGGGAGTGCCGGGCAGGCGTCAGCATAGGCATCTCGATCTACCCTCTCCATGGAGAAGATTCGGAAATACTGATCAAACTGGCGGATCAGGCCATGTATACGGCCAAAGACAAAGGACGAGTCAACTGTTCTTCCAATGCGTGCCTTCACCCGCTTTAATTTTAACGGAATGGGCCTTAATGACTTGACATCCATCACTCAACAAGATAGGTATCAGGGTAATTAAAGGGGGCGTCTGGGCCCTTTTGACCGGACCGATCGAATTATTTTTTTGTCATTTGGTTTTTTTATTGAGGCAGGACCATGCTTTCTCGCGTGCTTTCAAGTGCCGTTTTGGGGATAGACGCCTACCTGGTGGATGTGGAAGTGGACGTCGCCAACGGGATGACCAGGTACATCACCGTGGGGTTACCGGAGGCGGCCGTCAAGGAAAGCAAGGATCGGGTCACCAGAGCGATCGTTAACTCCGGCTATTTTTTCCCTTTTGAGACCA
>JADFXY010000033.1:0-20084 GCA_015233355.1 Deltaproteobacteria bacterium
GGGTCTTTTACTGCGACGTTTCAATCCTTTACAGGGAATTGGGGTGTTGGAAGCTAGTGATGTCCATCTGGTTCGAGGCATTAAGCCTCGTTTCAATCCCTTACAGGGAATTGGGGTGTTGGAAGTGGGATGGATCGACATAATGTAGCTCCTTAGTTTGAGTAGTTTCAATCCCTTACAGGGAATTGGGGTGTTGGAAGGGTAATTCTATCCAGGGCAACAACGAGAGCAATTTCGTTTCAATCCCTTACAGGGAATTGGGGTGTTGGAAGCCCAAACTCGACACCCACGGCCCGTCATATTTCGCCTCGTTTCAATCCCTTACCGGGAATTGGGTTGTTGGAAGCGGGATAGAAAGTCTTGGTTACCCAGGCACATGGATGTTTCAATCCCTTACAGGGAATTGGGGTGTTGGAAGTCTCGATCAGCCGCCGGTAATCAGAAGAGAAATAGTGTTTCAATCCCTTACAGGGAATTGGGGTGTTGGAAGTTGAAATACAGGGCATCCCGGTGGCTCTATCCAGAGTGTTTCAATCCCTTACAGGGAATTGGGGTGTTGGAAGCCTAATCGAATAGCGAGACCGGCCGCTTCAATCTCTTTGTTTCAATCCCTTACAGGGAATTGGGGTGTTGGAAGTTCTACCGAAAGCCCTGTTTGTCGAGCAACCTCGGCAAGTTTCAATCCCTTACAGGGAATTGGGGTGTTGGAAGCCGTGACCCGAGCCGTGGAGGCTCTCGACAAACACGGTGTTTCAATCCCTTACAGGGAATTGGGGTGTTGGAAGCGGCGCAAGTCAAAAAAGATTCTCAGTATGAGACCTCCGTTTCAATCCCTTACAGGGAATTGGGGTGTTGGAAGGCTCCGTCGGCTGGCGTTTTCCAACAGTATTTGGAGGTTTCAATCCCTTACAGGGAATTGGGGTGTTGGAAGAATCTTAGTGGCCGAGTTGCACCTCAATGAAGAAGAGTTTCAATCCCTTACAGGGAATTGGGGTGTTGGAAGTATCGATCCTTTGGAGCCAGTTATATCAATCGATTGTGATATAAATTGCGAGAGGGGGGTGGCCGATAATGAGTTAGGAGACACTGCAGACATGGCGATGCCCCATACCGAGTGGTAAGTCACCGATTTATAATATATATTTATTTTGCGGGCGGTGGCCATGATTTTTACTCTCCAGCACCTCTCGTGGATTATACGATAATAACACCTTCCAGCGCAATTTGGGTCTTGACTCCAATGAATTCCAGCTCCACTAGTTGTTTTTCGGTTACTGGGAGTATAATGACCTGGTCTTCTTCGTCAAGTATTATCTTCTTAAGCGCCTCCTTCATCCGGTTTTTTTGTTTGTCGGATAAACAGCAATGGAAAAAGCTGTATTGGAGCCGGTAACCAAAACCTTTCATGGTCTTGGCCACCTTGGCCAGCCGTCTGTCATCGGAGATATCGTATCCCACTAAATAGTTTCGTTTCATCGAATGTGAAAACCTTCATATTCGGGAAGTTGACCAAGCAGAAATTTGCCCAGGAGCCGGAACTGCAACTCGATGGTCCGTTCATAACTCAACCGATAATGGAACCTGGGATGGGTGACCAGATCTTTCTTACGCATTTCGTATTGAGCCAGAAATTTCTTTCTCCCTTTTTCATTTAGATAGCAGGTGTTCTGATACTGCAAAAAATCGTTTTCCTTGAAGATGCCATTGTTAATGGCGCTTAATACCATAGAGTCTACAATTGGTTGCCGGAAGCACTCCATTATATCCAGGGCCAGGGATGGCCTGCCATATTTCATGGTGTGATAAAAACCGCAATAGGGATCGAACCCGACTCGCCCCCCAGCGCCCTGGCAATCCTTGGCCAGGAGACTATACCCGAAACTGAGCATGGCGTTGACCGGATCTCGCGGCGGCCGCCGGTTGCGCTCATCGAACGGAAAGAATGATCTTCTCTCCGGCTTGATGTATCGGGAGAATTGGCCAAAATAGACCCTCGTTGCCGCTCCCTCATAACCTCTGAGAGTGTCCAGGTTATCTGCGGTCTGCCCTTTCTTCTTCAGGTCTTTAATCCGCTCAAAATCGATATCATCGCCCTCATGCCGGTCTTCCTTAAGATAGCGCATCATCAGGGTGCGCATGTTAGTCGCCTTAGATACCACAATTATCCTGGCCAGTTCCAGCGACCGACCGGGATCGAAGTGGGTCCGCCATTGCGCTTCCCGGAGCAGTCCGTGATGATGGAGCCAGGAAGTGCATTGGCCGAGGTAACGCCCATGCTGACTCATGTAGTGGATCGGCACATGCCGTTTCAAGCATGAATGGAGGACCTGGGTGGTCGCCTGGACGGGTCCGCACAAGACGACTTCTCGTAGTTGCTCCAGGGAGGCTTGCCCGATGTCCAGGCCGCCGGGAGCGGTGATCTTAATGCAGTCCTGGGACAAACTCAGATACGCCCCGATAGTATCCACATACAGCACATCCCCGTCCAAGGCGGAGGGCAAAATTTCTCTGGCATTACTTTTCTTCCCGGCCAAGACTTCCTCTTCCTCGGGCAGGCAGATGGCGTTTAGGGAGCAACCAAAGCATTTGTTCCGGTTTTCGGTTAGCGGCGGCGGGGCTTCAGTCGCAGCAACCTGCCGGCAAGCCTCGATCACCCGCTCTGTTTCGGCGACCAAATCCGGAGTCAATGGTACCTCTACCCGCGCCCGTGATCCGATATAATATATGTAGGCCCGCTCCGGCAACGTCAGCCCATTATCCTGCATCAAAAGAGCCTGGGCGCAAAGCTGAATTTGATCATTCAGCCAGGGGTCGCGGTTGGCCGGTTTCTTGGCCTTCTTGTATTCCACCGGATAACCTGGAGCCCCTTCCTTTTCTTCCACCAAGTCCAGTTTCCCGATAATGCCCAGCCGTTCGGAGGAAAAGGATACCGACCGCCGGTGGATCACCTCCTCCTTTTTGACGGGGCGCGCCTCTCGTTCCCGCATGTCTACGACCCGGTGGCGGCTTCGCCCTTCGATCGTATGGGCATTGTCTTCGAACATACCTAAGACACGCTCCAGGTAAAACCGCCGCGGGCAGTAAACATAGGCGTTAAGGTAAGACACTTGGATATATTCGGCAGAGTCTTTCATCTCTCTTCAATCACCCGGCACAGCCCCATCCCCTGGGTCGTCTTCACTCCAATGCCGGAATAAAAGGCGAATCGTAATAAAGTCCGGTAGAAGTGCTGGAGCGGGGCATCGCATTCAAAGATAAAAGTTAATTGACCAACAGACCCCAGAATCGTGCCGCCGTTTCGTAAGGCGTAGGGAGCGGTGTGAATATCAAAAAAAGAATAACTCACACCCAGGCCGGTCAGGGTTTCCGGCATTGGATCAGGGGCAAACCGATTCCACCTCTTGACGAGATGGCCGAAGATCAACCCCGGCTCCGGCAAAGAATAATGCAGGTCACCTCGCTTAAACGAAACAGGACTTTTGAAATGCAAAGTGATTCTGTCCGAAGCGGACCCGTTGCCTTGCAAATCGTTATAACCGGCTCTTCCTGACCAGGGATTTGACGGCTGCTGCCCCAGCACCACATCCTCGACCAAAAACGACAGGTCGCCCACCGACACCGGCTCCGCCCATAATCCTTTTTCCAGCGTGGTCAGGAAAACATCTTCCAGATCCGGGTGCAAGATAGATAGGCGCACCCAATAGGATTCATTGTTTAAGATGACTCCATTGGATTTCCGGCCCATGATGGGAGAGATGGAATAGGGAGCGGGGCCTTGATGGTCATGGAGTAACGCGCCTAGTCCAGTGTGGGCCGCGGAGATTCGATCAAGAAAAATGGGATGCATCAAGCAATGAAAAGATCGGGGCATCTTACCTCGGGACAATGATCGCAAATTAATTATAGCTGTCACCGGCATATTATCGCTCCAGGTACCACAGGTTGCCTGTGGCCACGATCCGATCGTTATTCAATTTGAAGCATCCGTTTTTCTTTTGTTCAGGCTGATACTGCAACACTCTCTGGTAGCCGTACTTGTAACCTTTGAGAAAGATTTTCGGCAAATTTTTATAACCCAAAATCTGGTCAAAATAGATATCCCTAACGTCCTCTCTAAGAATGCACAACAAACTGTTTTCATAGGCGCTAATGCGGTAGGAGGGGAAGTCATATATTGACCAGCCGCCCCCTTCACCCCATCTCTGCTGATAAAATACTCGCTTGACCTGGGCGTGATAACCACCGCTTTCTATAGACAGATAGTCGCCCACACTGGCAACTCTGAGATCTTCAGAGAGCAGGCGAGGCATATCTTTGGTCAGGCGACTTAGGCCCACTTGAATCGGGTTCTCCGGTCGTCCCGTTTCCTTGTTGATACCCGTGCATAGAGTGACAGATGGTTCCCAACTCCGAGTGACCAGAATACCTCTATCCCACAGAGGCTTACAGGTCAAATCTCCGTCATAAACATAATCCCACAGCATATCAAAGAGAATCTCGCCCATCCAGTCACCTTCGGCCCGTTTAAAATAATCAGTCAACCTCGCCGGGTCCAAAAGATCGTTCATGGCCTCCAGGTCTGCCCAATACGCGTCCCGTTGTCTCTGGCTTAAAGAGCTAAAGTGAGGTCCCTGTTCCCCACGGACAACAATTATTTTCGCTTCCGGCATCCTACCCCGGCGATTCAAGCGACCGGCCAGTTGAACCAGGCTATCGGGGTCGCAGAACTCGGTGATAATCAAATGGGCGTCCAGATCGCAACCCGCCTCTATGGCCGAGGTGGCTAAGATCAGGAAGCCTTGATCATTTTTTTGGTGATCTATGATTTTGTTGATGACGCCCCGGCGCTGCTCCGAGGTCAGTCGGCCGTGATAGACCAGGGGAGCAAGATCGATGAGTTCTTCATATAATTTGATGAGATGCTCAATTGTTTCCGTTCTGACAATGACTCTTTCGCCGGAGCGGTAGTTGTTTCTAACTTGCTGCGCCACAGCTTCCACTAAACTCTCGCCGCCGCCTGGGGCCGATACCAATTCCAGGTGCTTATGGGTATGGACCATCTGGAGACTTTCTGACTGAAAATGCGCCAACTCCTCATGCAATGGTTCCTGACCGGCATCGACCAGGGTCAGGAAGTCGGCAAATTCCTCTGGCAACGTCGCGCTCATCACACACAAATCCTTGCCCTTGGTGTACAGGGCCTCGACGAGCTTTTGAAAATTGGTATAGGCTAACTTATCATAATCATGGGCCTCATCGAAAATGATAAATGGTTTTTTACCCAGGGTAGAGCCGAAGATACGGTGCGGAAAGATGAACGACTTGATCTTTTCGCCGTACCCAAACACGCGGAAAAGGAATTTATCCAGGGTCGTCAGGATGATGTCGTCAGCAAATAGGTGTCGGTGATGATCATTGAACCTGGATTTTCCATCACGGCAAGAATACCGCCGGCAACTACCGCCCATGTCGATGGTGATATCCAATTTGTCATTGCTTCCCGCTGTCAGCCTTTCACCTAGTTGGACGATCCGTTGTCCCATGTCCTCGATTAAGGCTTTTGAAGGAAGGATCATGACCACCCGACGCTGGTCACTCAGGGCGGGCAACAGAGCCGCTTCCGTTTTACCTGTTCCGGTCCCCGCCTTGATCAGCAATGCCGGATAACCGCTGGTCTCATAATAGGCGTCCCACACCTTCTTTTGGAGCGGATTCGGTTTAAATCCCGCTCCCATTGCCTTCAGGTAATAGGTCTCAATGTCCATCGACCACCTCTCTTACCAGATTTATGGTCATTTCCGTCGATTTAAACGTTCCAGTTTCTCTGAGCCACTTATTCATGGTGTTTTTGTCTTTTTCGGCCAACTTATGAAGCTTAGGCTCCTGTAGCTCCATCAACTTGAAAGTCAGGTGGAAAGACACCGGTTCAAAAGGCCAGGGAATGACGGTAAAATCAAAGGATGACGGATCAGGCCGCCAGGTCGTGAACTCCATAAAGGTGCGGCTAACGTCGTTTTTGTTCTCCACCGTCTTGACCGCCAGTTCAGCCTCTAATTGATCAGCCATACACAGCAAATAGAGATCATCGGGAAACCGCATTCTGTCCGCCTCTTGTTTGAGCATGGCCTTTTCCCGATTAATCTGCTCTACCGAGAACTCATGATGCGCCCGAATCAGACCGGCCACGTACGGATCATCATGGGGCACCCTAAACCTGTGTCCCGCAAAACTGTAACCCCATGGTCCACGTTGTTCATTTTGAAATGTTTTGCCGTTCTTGTTTGTCGCGTAGGTGATCCGAAAGGTTTCCCGCTTGCCCAGATCATGGAGATCCACCGCTTTGTCCAATCTGGCTCGGCTTCCGGGGTGAAAGAACTCATCCCGAAACCGGGATAAAATCTCTCGACAGTTGTTGATGTGATTCTCCAACGGTTGGCCGATGGCCCGACTCAAACTCCCATCCTCATAACAAAAGAATATCCTACCCCAATGGTTCATGGCCACCTCCCCAAACCGATTCCACGTCTCCTTGCAAAAAGGCGTCGGGGGCCGAAGCCGGAAATCCCACGCCGTCATCCATTTCCCAATAGGGTCCTGCCATGGTGGCCACGTTCCACCAGGCTCCTATCTGATAATAGCCGTCGACGCCGCCTTTAGCTCCGTTAGTCCAGGTATAGTCTTGGTTCCAGTGATGACCGTAAAGGTTGTAGTAAGTTCCCGAGACCGGTCGACAAGGTTGCGGCACCAGACCTAATGGTTTGAATTCCCCTTCTTTGAGCCATGCCTCCTTAGGACCATCAATCCGGCAGACGTAAACATAGCCTTCCTTTCCCGCCTTGCCGCCGAAGTTCTTTAGTTCCTGCAATGCCTCCAGCGCTTCCCGGTCATAGCTGGCCACCCATCCGGTCAGCAGGTCGCAAAAAAGATAGTCCCAATGGTGAAGCTGATAGTCGTTTGTTTTCTTTTTGGTTTTGCTCTTAATCACCCTTACGATTTGAGAGAATTCTGTATGTCTTGTGGTCTTGGGTCCGTGCCGCCTTGTCTTATGTATTGTCCACTGGTCATGTGCCGGGAAGGCACCCAAGCAACGGAACTCCCGACCCAGGGTGATAGTATATTCACCGCTCTGATCTTGAGGACGGAACCAGTCCTCGTCATATCCCGGCCAATCTTTTCCGTCGGCGATCAGGAGCAGCCTCTTGAGAAATCCACTCATAGTGGTGGGCGGCATGAAGGGATAACTCATAATGTGAAGGAGGCCCGAGGGCATCCGGCGAAAGGTTAGCGGGCCTGTTGGTCTGAATTGGATTTCACTAATCCAAATTGAGTCCATCGTCCTTCCCCCTGTCATGCCTTAAGGTGGTTTTGGTAAAATTTCAAGGCAAGTTCTTGGAGTCTTTTGTGTGCATCGATTCCAGTGAATCGTTTAAAGTCGTCTGTGGCAGGTTCATAGCATGTCTTAGCCAACTTGATGAAGGTTTCAACAGCCTGGCTATTGTGTGTAATGGTCGGGCTGATAATAGGTCGGTCACCCAAAGGCACGCGGTATTCATCAAGGACAAGGAGTGGTTCGTCCTGATGTGTTTTTCCTTCAAGATCATTCCATACTGCCCGGGCGAATGCAACGCCTTTGGGATTTCCCGCCCCAACCCGGTTAAGGCTCATCAAAAAGGCATAGGCTACAGCAGTAAACTCATTTTCCGTCACAGAGATACAGTGATTGCTGACTGGATATAGCAACCCTGGTTGAGCGTATTCCTTGCGGAATGGCATCGGGTTATTGTCTTTTTCTTTGTGGATTAACGCTGGATGCATGGCCCGCTGTTTTTCCAATGATATTTGGTCGCCCACGGCTACTCCTCCTGAATGTGTCAGCCGACCAATGAAGATCTTTTGGCCGGCGATCATGCCTCCATAAACGGCACAAACAGGACATTCTAATTTGCAGCATGTGGCTGGAATTCCACATTGCTTGGCATCCATCAAAAGCATTCCTTGAGATCCGTCCCAAACCTCGCTATGCAGCAGACAACGTCTTTCGACGCCGCGCCTCTTAGTTGGGCTGATATAGCACTTTTCGATTTCTCCTTTTCCGTCCGGCAGTTTGATACGCACCTTTTCTATTATATTTACGTTGACTTCCTTCTCATCCCCAAAGTATAGTTCCTGAGGCGCTTCCAGAATTGCGTAAAGGTCGTAGTGTCTTCTGGGAGTTTGACTTATACCCAATCCGCTGGGCACAAACTTAGTCTTACCACCAGCGTCTTGCTCCGTTTCCTCACCTTCCAGTTCTCCCTCTTCCGTGATCCCTGGCTCCTCAACTTGGTTCTTGGTCTTTTCTTTATCTTTTTTTGGTCTTCCCGCCATTACCGAGTCCTCCCTATTCTTCTTTTGATTTATCTATGTTGATGTATTCGGGAAACATACTCCACAAAGCCAACTTTACTTGATAGGCGAATCCCCGCCAGTCCGCTTCATTTTCAAAAGGTTTTTCCCCTTCATTGCGCAGATTGGCAGTGACTCTGTTTATCCGGTCGGGGCCAATCAATATAACTTGCTTTTCCCAGGCCCATGAGAACTTAGCATTCTTACCAACTCTTTCTTTTCCTTCCTCTAATAACTTGTTTACATCTTCCCCAGACCACTTCAGTAGATCAAGTGCTTTTTCAAAGAAATACGTGTTATCTGGTTGTTTACAGAAAATAAAGTTATTCCATTTTTGTTCCTTGGCTGCAGTGTAGCTAAACTGAATCGGGCGGTCCACATTGTCCAACAACTTACTTATAGCTCTTCTTTTCTCATGTTCGGATTTTTCTTTATCGCGTTCGATGCCTTGGGCCAGCGGCAATAATAATCCGGCAAAGCCGACGATCTTTGGATAATCGGGAATCGGCATGAATTCCTCCTCGTTTAAAATATGTTCCAAATGACTCCAAATATTCTGGAGTTGATTCATTCGCACATCATCTTTATGTATCTTCGGCTTCTTATCCTTAAGATTCTTCTTATCTTTCCGGGCAAGAAGTCTTATAAAGACATAAAATCCGTGAAATAGCTTTCCAGAAGAAGTAAGACGAAGAAATCGTTCAAACCTGCTCTTCTTTGCTTTGTCTCTCTTGTCATTGTACCATGAACCAGATACTTTGGATTCGAACGTCCTTGGGTATAGTTCGGCCAATGAACTGATATACCAAAGTAACCATATAGGTAGCCTGAATGTCTCTTCGCCAGGGTAGACTTCCACCCCAAACCCTTGGGCAAAAATTTCCGGTGGAAAAGTAACCGCCATTTTCCATACTGTGTAATGATAGGCTCCAATTTCTTGGCTAAGCGTTCTTTCGCTTCCTTTTTTCTTCACCTTCTCCTCTATATGAAGTCCTACATATCTTCCTGCTATTACATTTAGACTTTGTGACACATATTTTCTCAGTTCGATGCGCACTTCATTAACAATCTCCGTCCCAGTCCGGTTACCTATGTCGTCCACAAATTTGACGGCCAGAGTTTCAGAAGTGAGTTTTAGGGGACACAAGAAAACGGTGGCCACGCACCGGGAGCAGAAACAGGCATCAGTGTCTTTGTTAGAGGCGGATTGCATTCTCTCGTCAGAATTTTTTAGAAGAATTGGATGCCTGTTGTACTTTTGGCCCTTTGATTCTTCTTCTTGAGAAAAAATATGGCCACAGGCATAGCACCGGAGTTTAGCCTTTCTATCAATCTTTCTACTATGATAATCACCACCTTTAATGTAGGGGAAAAGACTGCTGCCTTGTTTGGTGCCGGCTACCCCGGCGGATGTCTGTAATATACCGTTGTCACAATTAATACACTGATCAGAGCTGGGAAAAGGAATTGTTACGAATTGACCGCTTTGGCCGAACTTTTCCAATTTTTTAATTACAGGGTCTATTTTTTCATCACGAAAAGGGGGCTTACTACCTCTCTTCCCACTGTAATATGAGATAAGGAGATCTATCATGTCCTTGGATGTAATGGGAATGGAGTCTTGGTCCCAAGGTCGTGCGGTGGTTTTGGGTTTGCCGGACTTCTGAAGCAGTGCTTTGTGATCAAAAGTAAACCCCACAGTGCGCTCTAATCCTTCTTTTGATGACAGCTCAACCCAAAAACCATACCATTCATCCCTAAGCGATAAATAGGGCTCTTTGGATTGAATCATGTTGAGCTCCGCATCAGTGACCCACGCCCAAGCGTCGCGGGATATGAGATGGCGGGCGAATTCTTCCCAGAACCAGTCGTAACTCAGACCCATCTGGGCTTCACCTGGCCTGGGGGGGAGGGGCAAGATTTCTCTGACACCTCTTGGCCCACCTGTGGCGTCGATCAGAGTGTGCCGAATTCGGCCGTTACTGAAGTCGGAGTGGCTATCATCAATAATCAGGGGCGCGGTCTGAATCAAAGGTGGGTACCATTCCGGAGCGTCGGCGAACTCCGTAATAGCCAGTTGCCGGATCGCCTTAAGATTCCCGGTGACCTGCAGGAATCGTTTCAGGCTCGGCTTAAACGAATTCCGATTTTTGGCTTTTACCAGGTGGGACAACTCTTCTTTCGTCAACAAAATAAAGTATTCGATGGGAAAGTCGGTCATGAGATCTACTCCTTGTGACTTTCGTGGTTATCGGACGGCAGGCCGAAAGACAGAATCATTTTCTTTGCCTGACTATTCAATATCCTTTGAATCCAAGTACCGGTTGGCCATCTCCGCCGTGGCCTGTTTGGCCTCCTCCCGAAGCCAGTCGGGGGACAAAATCTCAGCGGCCGCGCCCCACTGGAAGGCCCACCACATCACCTCGCGGGGTTCGGCCACATCCACATCCAAGATGAGGAAACCATCAACATCTTCCCGCACAGTCTGGCTGTGATGCCAAAGCGCTTCCTGAATATAGGCCCGGACCCGGCGGGAAAAGCGGATGGACACGCGCTGGGTGGTCTCACTGGAGAAAACGGAGAAGGCATTCCGGTGCCGCCGGCCGAAGCTGTAGTCCGCCCGCCGGGTGAAACGGAGACCGGTTAACCGGACATGCTGGATCCGGTTCAAGCGGTACATTCTAATGCTCTTGTGGGTCCAGGAGAAACCCTCGACATATAGGGCTCGGCGTTGGAAAAAAAGGTGGTAGGGGTCGAGTTCTTCCTGGGTCGGCGGCTTAAGGTCGGGCCGCTGGTAAGTAAACATGACCCGCCGATTCTCCGTCACCGCCTGCTGCAGGGCCTCCATGGTCTCCAGGCTGCAGCCGAACCCCTCCTTTAGGACGAGATCATCAAACAAAGCCAGGGCGCTTTCCCGCAACGGTCCGGGCAAATCGGCGGCCAGCTTGCGGGCGGCATTGACCCCTTCATAAGTCAAGAGATAATCACCCGCGGCCGAAAGCTGGCGCACAGCCATCAATAGAGACAGCCGCTCACTTAAATTGAGCCCGGCGACGGGTAGATAGGGATCCTGGGTGATAATGAACCGGCCTTTAGAGCGATCGTAGGAGAATTCAAAGCCGAGGGAAATCAATTCCGCCTTGTCCTTGTAAAATTGCGCCCGGCTGATGCCCAACGATATCACAAGTTGACTGACTGTTTGATATGGGGCAGTCTTAATCTCTTGAATGATTTTAAGGAGGCGAATGGCCCTTTTGTTTTTGTCGGTATCCATAGGAAGCACCATACATCACCAGTCGATAAGGCACAAGTCATTTTATATCCTCAGTCTACCCCTGAGTGAACCGAGTCAATAATCAGTCCTTGATAACGATTCATGGGGTCGCCTGTTGGCAATTATAGTTATACGAATATGAAATATAGCATTTAATACTTGTGGCGACAACCTCACCTGGCATGATTCCTTGTCCAAGATATATGCCATGCAGGTCGATCATGTGGTTTGGTGGCTGATGTGCCAAAGATCAAGTCCTGATTTCCTTACCATAGCTTTTTGGGTTCTCCCCCCACAAATAAAAACTTGATGCCACCTTCATAAAGGCAGACAGATTGATGTTATTTATATGTCTTAAGTATAAATCTCCGATTATCTCATCCAGAAATCTTGATCTTTTGACATTGTTCCCGAGATACGACCTGAAATATAGCAGATAAAGCTGCTACATGGCTCTGGACATGCCGACGAAGCCTACTCGCCTTTCTTCTTCTATTTCACCATTAAAGTCGGGCAATCGATCCAATTTCATTTGCCGAATCGTGCCACTTGTGATAATTTAGATAGGATGGAATGGGCTTCTGATATCCGGCGCAAAAGCAGATCCAAAGCAGATCCAATTGGGCCTGGTCAAAGTACAACTCAATGATTTGAGCCAGTCAAGAATATAAACCCTGATCAGATAAGGTGGGCAATGTTATGCTGTCTTTTCAACAAGCCAAGTCATTGGAGTCGGTCTTCGGCCCGCAATCTACGCCGCTGATCGAAGTGCTGGAGGATATGGGTAACCAAGTGGCGACCAATTTATCAAGCGAATTAGCCACAAAAGCCGACTTTGCCGAGATTAAAGGAAGTATCAACACACTGCGGGAAATGTCCAAAAGGGATATTGAAGAAGTAAAAGGAGAAATGAAGCGCTTTGAAGGTAAGCTGGAAGGAGAAATGAAGCGCTTTGAAGGTAGGCTGGAAGGGGTTGAGGGTAGGCTGGAAGGCAAAATAAGCACCTCAAATGCTGAACTCAAAGGAATGATTGACGCCCAGGGAAACGAATTAAAAGGAACGATTCGCTCCCTGGAAAGCGAACTCAAAGGAATGATTGACGCCCAGGGAAACGAATTGAAAGGAATGATTGGCTCTCAGGGAACCCAATTAAAAGGAACGATTGACTCCCAAGGAAACGAATTGAAAGGAACGATTCGCTCCTTGGAAAACGAACTCAAAGGGATGATTGGCTCCCTGGAAAGCGAACTAAAAGGAATGATTGACTCCCAGGGAAACGAATTAAAAGGAACGATTCGCTCCCTGGAAAACGAATTGAAAGGGAGCATCAATACCCTGCGGGAAACGTCAAAAAAAGACGTTGAAGAGGTAAAGGGTGAGCTGAAGTCTATCAGCCTGCTGATGAAGACTTTGATCGGTTTGGTCATCTTCGGAATCAGTTTCTTCAGCCCGGTGGGGGTAAAGTTAGTGGAATTCGCCCTGAAAGGGATCAAATAAAGCGAAATGCTGCTGCCTGGCGCGTGTTAAATGACACATGCAATCGCTATGCTCTCGACTCGAGTTTCTCTATCGAGTCGCTTCTGGAATCGGCCACAAAGGGAGAGCAAATAATTCAGTCTTCTGACCCAACGGCATGAGACGCCCTTGCCTTCGGGCTAGCGGTTCCGACCACCGCTGCCCGTGGAGGACTTGCACTTCCCACCTCATCACACCATCACCGGACCCTGGCCCCAGGTTTGCCGGCGCCGCCGTCCAGAGTCAGGAGAGACAAGCGGCCCTGATCATTTTCGGAAGCCAAAATCATCCCTTGGGACTCAATTCCTTTCAGCGTGACCGGCTTCAGGTTGGCCACCAAGACGACGGACTTGCCAGTGATCTCTTCCGGAGTGTAATACTCGGCCATCCCGGCCACGACAGTTCGCCTGCCCCCGGCTTCCACCTCCAGCTTAAGTAATCGATCCGCGCCCGGCACCCGTTCGGCCGAAATAACCTGGGCCAATCTCAAGTCCACTTTTTGCAGATCCTCTATTGTAATCTCGGCGGGTGGTTCTATAACCTTTTTAATTTTCTTCTCCTTTTTGGGCTTGGACGATTGCTTCTGCTCCACCTGAGGGGCCGGCTTTTCTTTGGTTTCGATCCTGGGGAAAAGAGGCTCGGGCACGTTCACGGTTAACCCGCTGGGGAGCTTCCCCCAGTCATCTGAGCCGGCCAATCCCGACCTGACCAATTCCGGATCAAGACCCAGAGAAGCAAAAATCTTTTCCGCGGTTTGGGGCATCACCGGATACACCATACAGGCAATTGTTCTTAATGATTCAAGGCAATTATAGATGACAGCGGACAGTCTGCCGCGATTTCCTTGCTTGGCCAGGGTCCAGGGCTCACTTTCCACGATGTACTGATTAGACCGGCGGATGACTTCCCAGACTGCGGTCATGGCCCGGTGAAACGCCAGATCTTCCATATACATCCGGTAGTCCCTGGTCGCGGCCAGAGCCGTAGCCATGAGTTCGCCGTCGGTTGCAGACTTGTCCTTCCCTGCCTCGGGGATGATCCCGTCAAAGTACTTGGCGGCCATGGTCAGGGTCCGGGATAACAGGTTTCCCAGGTCATTGGCCAGATCGGAATTATATCGGGCAATCACCGCCTCGTGGTTAAAATTTGAATCTAATCCGAAAACCATATCCCGAAGTAAAAAATAACGAAAGGCGTCCAACCCCAGGGTGTCCATCAAGCTCAACGGATCTACCACATTCCCCAGACTCTTGGACATCTTCTGGCTTTCCACATTCCAGTAACCATGGACATTGAGATGCCGGTAGGGTTCAATTCCAGCGGACTTGAGCATGGTCGGCCAAAATATGGCGTGGGGCTTAAGAATGTCCTTGGCGATAATGTGGTTGGCCTGGGGCCAATAGGTGTGAAAGAGTTCTCCATCGGGATAGCCCAGGGCGGAAATATAATTGATCAAGGCATCGAACCAGACGTAGGTGACGAAACGATCATCAAAAGGCAAGGTAATCCCCCAGGTCAGGCGGGTCTTTGGCCGAGAGATACACAGGTCTTCCAGGGGCTCACTCAAAAAGGACAAAACCTCGTTGCGGTACCGCTCCGGCCTGATGAAATCATGATTTTCTTTGATGTAAGAAACCAGCCAATCCTGATATTTGCTCATTCTGAAGAAATAGTTCTCTTCTTCGATATACTGGGGTTCGACCTGGTGATCAGGGCACTTGCCGTCAACCAACTCCCGGTCCAGGTAAAATCGCTCGCATCCAAAACAATAATTGCCGCCATACCGGCTGAAATAAATATCCCCTTGATCATAGACTTGTTGAAGAAATAGGCGGACGACTCGCTTGTGGCGTTCTTCCGTCGTCCGGATAAAATCGTCGGCCGGCATCCCCATCTTGTCCCAGGCGGCGCGAAACGCACCACTAATCATATCGGCATACTCCTGCGGAGGAAGCCCCTCCTTATCCGCCGCCTCGACCACTTTGTCGCCGTGTTCATCGGTCCCGGTCAGGAAAAAGACATTTATCCCGGATGACTGATAATATCTTTTGATCGTATCTGCCACCACAGTGGTGTAAGTATGGCCCAGATGGGGCCGGGCGTTCACGTAGTAAATAGGTGTGGTGACATAAAAATTCTGGTTCATTTGTCCTCCCTTTTCTTTCCGGGCCGTCTTTCTTCTTTCTCCGATTTCTCTGGTTTTTCCGGCTTATCCGATCTCTCCGATCTCTCTGCTTTCTCTTGTTTCTCTGCTTTCTCCGGCCTGTCCGCTTTCTCGTGTTTCTCGGGTTTCTCAGGCCTCTCGGATTTATCAAGTTTTTCGGGTTTCTCAGGTTTCACCTGCGCCTCCGGCTCTAATGCCGTGGCTAATTGTTCCGCTGAGAATTCCGCCTCTTTCCCGGATTCCAGTTCCACCGTAATCTTCCCGGCCAAGACATTCAGCCTGATGACTTTGCCGCTCCCCAAAGGGGTATTGATCTTTTTGCCGAATTTGGGCAAACCCTTCTTGGCGTCGAGGTAAGTGCCGTACTCATAGGTCAAGCAACACATGAGTCTCCCGCAAGCTCCGGATATCTTGCTTGGATTCAATGACAAATTCTGTTCTTTGGCCATCTTGATGGAAATGGGGTCAAAGGTGTTTAAGAAGGTGGCACAGCAAAGTTCCCGGCCGCAGTTTCCCAGCCCTCCAACCATCTTGGCCTGATTTCGGACCCCGATCTGACGCATCTCTACCCGGGTATGGAACCGATGGACCAGATCCTTGACCAGTTCCCGGAAATCGATCCGACCCTCGGCCGTGAAAAAGAATATTATTTTGCTGCCGTCAAAAAAGGCGTCCACTGAGACCATATTCATCGGCAGGTTGCGTTCTTTGATCCGCTCCATACAAAAATCGTAAGCAATGCGTTCCCTGGCCAGCATCTTCTCGGCCTGGGCGATATCAGCCGGGGTAGCCGGCCGGACCACCTTGGCCAGGGCTTTATTGGGGATGTAACTACCGGGAGTGTCGGAAACTTCTCCCAAGGCCAGACCATACTCGGTTTGGACGATAACCTGGTCGGTCTTCTTAACTACAAGATCAACCGGGTCAAAGGCGTATAGTTTGCCCCGCGGCCGAAACCTGATCCAGACAATTCTTTGCATTGGATGGAGTTCCGTGATCAGTTCGAAATTGGCTTTATGGCAGGCAGAACATGCCACAGGCTGGTCGTCGGTAGACTCCACCGGGGTGTAGTCGGTATACTCAGATTCCACCGGGGTGTGGTCGGCAGATTCCACCTGATTGTTATCATCAGCATCGATCATATTTTTGTCTCACCTTTTCACGTGAAAACGGCTACACGGCCGGGCCGTGCAGTCGCACCTCTATATTTGTCACCTTAATCGTGTCTCCCTAAAGGAGCACATCACGTTCAGAAGTCTTTGAACGTCTTATCATCAAAGTTAATCATCCGGTCCGGGGTTATAATGAATACAACATATACCTCAAACGGTCATCATTGTCCCTTTTGGAGATGACATGGTTACTGGTTTCTAGTTGATGGTTGTCTTCAACGAGTAACAAGCAACCAGCAACAGTGATCTTAGAAGCATCATCACGGTGTGGTTAATAGACTGATCAGCAATGTATCCAGGGCCAATTGCCGATTAGCGTTCCTAAGGATGGCTCGTTCCGCCCGGTTTATCCGGTCTATTTTGTCAAATATCCGGAGGCCCGGCTCGTCTTGGGCCAACTTTTGGAGGACCTCCAGGTGATCAAAATTAGTTATTCCGGCTGAGGCACCATCACCCGCCAGGATTAGCTCGTCCCGATACAAAAGTTTGATCAGGTAAAAAAAATCATGGAGGTCTTCCTTGAGCTGCGACAATCGCTTGGAAAGTAAGAATATCCGGCTCAAGTCAGTTCGGCCCGGTCTAGACATCAAGGCGACGAAGTCTTCCCGCAAGCCAAAAAAATCAGACTTGGCAAACATACCGGCCCGCTTAAGGCTTCCCGAGGCCATCAAGGCGCTAAGCCTGGCCTGGTCCAGATTCAGTTTATACTTTTCGGCGATAAATTCCGCCACCAGGGCCTCTGGGAGAGGATTAAAGGGGATCTGTTGACACCTCGAGGCGATGGTGGCCAGGACCTTTCTCCGATCCACGGCCGTCAAGACCAAAATGTTGTCTTGGGGCGGTTCTTCCAGGGTTTTGAGTAAAGCATTGGAGGCCTCATCGGTCAGGGGATAATACCCTGGAATAATCGTGACCCGATAACGGCCCTCATTGGGCCTGAACCGCATCCATCGCTTAATTTCACGGATTTGTTCTATTTTGATGTTACTCGCCCCCTCATGGGGTTCAATCATCCGGACGTCCGGGTGCAATCCGGCCTCAATCTTGCCGCATGATCGGCACTTACCACAACTATCCCCGGTTACCGGATATTCGCAGTTGACCGCCTTGGCCAGCTCCAAAGCCGTGGTCCGTTTGCCTATCCCGTCGATACCGGTGAACAAATAGGCATGGGACAGGCGCTTTGAGATGATGGCTGAGATCAACGCCGATACCGCCTTCGGCTGACCCTTAATTTGTTTAAATGACATAATGTGTTCCCGGCCAGACCATCTTCCGCTCCCGGCCCGCCTGACCTGGAAGCTCGTCGATGACCATTTTGTCCAATTGGTAAGTATATAAAATAAGAGCATTCAAATCAAGACAAAACCGCCGCCGGGGCCCGACCGACGAGTATCCCTCCGGCCATAACTGCAGAAGTCAATGTCGGATTCCACTATTTCCGGGCAAAATACAACGTCGCTGTACCTGGGGGAAAAGCACCGGGCTCCAGAATTTTCATGTAGAGAAACAAATCATACATTTTTGTTCAAAGGATGGAAAGATGCTACAAAATTGTCATTCTGGATCGGTCCAACTCGACTTCTTGTCAAATCAATTTATTGCAATATCATGACAATAGATCTGTTGGTATCTATTTTGCTATATTCTGGGTTGAAGAAACTCTCCCAGGCGTGTTAATAAGGAAATCACCGGGGGCGCTGGTCCTTTTTATTCACGCTGGATTTTTAACCAATCTATTGTTGGCCCAAGGAGGAAAGGAATGAAAACGAAGGTAAGAGCCATATTGACCGTTATGGTTATCCTAATGATGACCGTGAGCATGTTTTCTATCTGCGCCGCGCAGGATAAGCCGGCCACTTCAGTATCCGCTGGATTTTTCAGCAAATACATCTGGCGTGGCTACGAACTAAGCAAGGATAGTCTGGTCATTCAACCGGATGTCAACGTCGGTTATAAGGGGTTCAAGATGGATGTCTGGGGAAATTTAGATACCAGACATTTTGATCCCGCCAGTGATGACAAAAACTCCAGATGGACCGAAACCGACCTGACTCTGACCTATGACTACGACCTGGGTCCGGTAACCGTCGGCGCCGGGTACATCTACTATGCCCTGGCCACCAGCAACTTCGATTCTCAAGAATTATTTCTCAAGGTGGCGGGAAATTGCTTGCTGACTCCGACCTTGACTGTTTACCGTGAATTTGCTCACTACCCCGGCTGGTATTTCAAGCTTGGCGTCAACCATTCAATTCCGGTGGTGGACAAGATCACCGTGGACCTGGCTGCGTCAGTCGGCTACCTTAAGTCGGATACCGACAAAACTGTCGAATATGACGACAACCTCAAACCGACCACGAACAACTTTAATGCTTTCCATGATGGTCTGGTCACCGTCGGCATGACGATCCCATTCTGCACTTACTTCACCGCGCAGCCACAAATCGGTTACTCTTTTCCTCTGACCAACACGGCCAAGAATGAGATCCAAGCCACCAGCTTTAGCGACAATTCGCAGTTCTTCTTTGGCGGCGTTACCTTGGGGATGGCCTTCTAAGGTTTAATCGTCTCTGGGTGATCCAACGCCCGTGATATACAGCGTCCAGGTCAGTGGTTCAAAAAAATCGCCGGCCTGGACGCAATTCCTTTTTCTCGGCAATCTCCGTCCTCCCTGCCCTTCCCGCCCCGACTCCAGGCATCTCCCCATGAGCATTCCGTAGAAATTAACCATTCCCGTAACTAAGACGGTGGACTGGAACGACTAACTTCCGATTGTATTCCTCCGGCCAGGGCTGAAAACCGATCGTTCATCCCCCAGGCTCTTTTTGACTTGACAAAGAATCGAGCAATACCTATTGTATTTAGGCCCGGTTAATTGAATTAGGGTTGAGCGTAACCGGCCAACCAAACAGCCGTATACCGCCTCGGGTTCTCCTGCCGATCTGGGGTCTACTTTCATATCTTCACGGGAGAAAATTAATTCATGACGACCATCCATATCACCGGTACAGGTTCTTATCTGCCGGAATATGTATTGACCAACGCCGAAATCATCAAGTCTCTGGATACCACTGAAGAATGGATTGTAAAAAGGACCGGAGTCCAGGAAAGAAGGCGGGCCGCCCCGGATGTCTACACCTCGGATCTGGGGCTTCAGGCGTCATTAAGAGCATTGGACGCGGCGGGTAAATCACCCGGCGAGGTGGAACTGATTATTTTCGCGACGATCACGCCGGACACCCATTGTCCTGCCGCGGCCAATTGGCTCCAGGCCAAACTCAATGCGCCTCAGGCGGTGACCTTTGACCTGACTGCGGCCTGTTCCGGGTTCATCTTTGCCCTGCACACCGCCGAAATGTATCTTCGAGCCGGATTCTGCCGCAACGCCCTGGTCGTGGCCGGAGAAATCATGACCAGGGTGGTGGATTGGTCGGACCGGGGCTCTTGTATCCTGTGGGGTGACGGGGCCGGGGCCGTGATGTTGGAAAGAGACGTCCCAGGCCCGGAGGTCAAGTCCACCTTCATTCACACTGACGGAGCCAATGGAGCTAACCTACTCATGCCCGGCGGC
>JADFXY010000340.1:0-1565 GCA_015233355.1 Deltaproteobacteria bacterium
TTATGGCCCCGATGAACTTGTTCACCGGCAAATGGGGAGAAACAGACTCACCCGAGGTCGTGGAAGCCGCTTTTATCGAAGGGACCGAACCTCCCGAACCACGGATGGAGGAATCTCAAGAAGAGGAAGAGCCTGCAACCAAAGAATGACCGATAACCCGTTGCTTGTTACTGGTCAATGTCATTGAATTAAAGCCCAGTTATTCCGTGGACCGGATTCGTGTCCCGGTCGGGCTGTTTTTCTAGTTGCCTGTGTACATTCTGGACGACATATCGAAGCAAATTGCTGAGGTGAACAACATACCGGCCAAACCGGGCCGGACTTTGTCTTAAAGGTTCTTCCGAATCTACTTCTTGTTCAACATTACCGGAGTAGGGAGCCGGTAAGATGAAGGAAGAGCAAAATGAAGGTTCTATGAGTGATTCACGGGTATCCGGGTGCACCAGTCTGGAACCGCTGGGAAAATAACGGGCTTCCAGGTAATTAAAGTCGGCCGTAATATCCAACAGGTATCCGTAAGCATAATCAGGTAATTCAACTTTTGAAATGATCAAATCAAAGGCGTCGCCGCTGTCACCTTGACCGGCCGGGCCTGGCAGTAGTCTGTGATCAGCCAGAGCCGGCCAGATTTCATTAATGATTCGGTTTGATTCAGGCACAGTAAAGTGAGCCGTTAATACCCCACAGAAGATTATCCTAAAAGCATCATCCAGGCCGTATCGTTCTGATAAATCTTTAGGCTTTGAACTATCCGGCAAAACAGCGGAAGCCCACGCCCGGCATTGATCTATCGGGAATTTCATAAACTTTGAAATTTGTTCCAGGGCCAGAGAGACCATTTGCAAATTATCCCGCGGTGATAGGTGCGATTAATGTCTTGGCCGATATTGATCCGGAAGGTTTGCTCTCCACAATGATCTGCATTGGGAGTTAACTCGAAATCTGATGGCCGTAGTCTCCTTCAGCCTCGTCGTCCTCGTTGATGTCTTCGGGTTCATCGGGAGGCGAATACCGGTCTGGGGAGGGCGTTTTTAGATAGGCGATCTTTTCGGTCAGCTTGGGTTCCTGGGCCTGGAGTTCCTTATCCATGTCGAGGGTTCGAAGTTGGTTCTGGAGGAAGGAACTCAGCTTTAGCGTCAGACGGTCACGTCTTTTTTTCAGTTCCAGGATATCCCCGTTGATTTTTTGGAGACGCGATTCAGCCTGTTGGATAACGGCGTCAGCCTTTGCCCCGGCGTCTGAGACAATTAGTTGAGCCTCTTGTTGGGCGTTCGCCTTGATCGCGGTGGCGGCTTTCTTGGCCTCCAGAAGAGTGCTCTTAATGAGCCGCTCCCGCTCCTTATACTGCCGGACTTCCCTATTCTTGCTTTTAACCAACCTGGCCAGGGTGTCGATTTTTCGGACGAGCAAATGGTATTCCTCGGATAGTTCCTCCAGGAATGTGTCTACCTCCCGAATATCAAAGCCCCTTAGCCGGAGGCGGAATCCCTTTTTCCTGATGTCGTCAGGCTTGATTTTCATTTCAATACTCTCCCTTAACGCCCCATGGCCAGCCGCAGACCCAG
>JADFXY010000340.1:1712-4915 GCA_015233355.1 Deltaproteobacteria bacterium
TTGTAAGGGTCGGCATTAACCCAGGAGATAACCGCCGAGGCGATAATGATCCACATGTAGAGGACCAGGCCATAATGAAGCACGACGGCCAGAGCGTTGAATAAATGACCAAGAATAAACATTCTTACTCCTCTTAGGCAGCCCGCCCCTGCCGAGGGGATCGGCTCAGGCAAATTAGCCTCGGTTGGGGTTGGTAATGACGCGGCGGCCGGGTCCGGTCAGGCCGCTCCTGAAGAATACTACGATTTCCGGCTGCGCTCTAACTGACATAGAGGGAGCGGCCCAGGAGAAAAAGAGCTGCAATTGACATGTCGGCGGAAATAAATAGCCGGAGGACGATATTCGAAGGGATTGATTGATAACGTAAAAGATGTTCGTGAATTAAGACAATGCCGCTTAATCGGTGGAAACTCGGGCCGGAGAGGCGAACCAGAAGGTCTAGTGCATAGAATAAGTCTATAAGGGAGATTCATTTCTAATCTCTCGACACCGATGTTCCCAATTGCATTTATTTTACGATAGATGTTATCGATATCATAACTAATAATAGAATGCAAGAAAAAACCTACCCGCCGCTCAGGTTGTGGCTGCGGGTTCAGTGACCCTGGCCAAAGTGCCGAGGAAACGAGCCGGCGTGCGGCCCTAATTTGAATATAAATTTGAACCAGCCATAATTGGCGAGTTGAACTGGGAACCTGTGTTATCCCGGCTTATTGCCGCCCGGCGATAGTCCCGAGCATCCCGGCTCGAATGATGAACTCGATTACGGCGTCGACACCTTGATGAGTCTTGAGGTTGGTGAAGACATAGGGCAGCCCGTCGCGCATCCGGGCGGCATCTTCGGCCATGACCTCGAGCGAGGCGCCGACGTGAGGAGCCAAGTCGATCTTGTTAATGACCAGCAGGTCGGATTTGGTGATCCCGGGGCCGCCCTTTCGGGGAATTTTGTCCCCAGCCGCGACATCGATGACATAGATGGTCAGGTCGGCCAGTTCCGGGCTGAAAGTGGCGCTCAGATTGTCTCCGCCGCTCTCCACCATGACCAGATCCAGATCAGGAAAGCGCCGGCACAAGTCTTCCACCGCGGCCAGATTCATGGAGGCGTCTTCCCGGATGGCGGTGTGGGGGCAGCCTCCGGTCTCCACCCCGACGATCCGGTCTGCCGGCAAGGCCTCCCGCCTGGTCAAGAACTCCGCATCCTCCCGGGTGTAAATATCATTGGTGACCACGGCCATCTGGTAGGTGCCCTGCAACCTACGGCAGACCAGCTCGATGAGGGCCGTTTTCCCGGAACCCACCGGGCCGCCGATGCCCAGACGTAAGGGCTGCTTGGAAGTCATGACTTAATTTCCTTTTAGGAACGAAACAATCTGGTATGCTGGGTTTCATGGAGGGCGCCGGCTATGGCCAGCGATGGGGCCGTAAATCCGATCTCATCGTCGGCCAGGGTATCCGCCTGGATGACAATTTCGGGGATTACTTCGACACATCGGCCGAGGATTCTTTGCCCGGCGGTCTGGCCCAGGGGGATCAGCTTAATGGCTGCAGCCACCTGGTTTTCGGCCCAAGACCATAGATAGCCGAGGCCGGCCTCTCGGATAGGGATGTCCCAGCGCACTGCGGCCAGGGCAAACATATTCAGGAAACTCACGGACGCATTTGACTTCCAGAGTTCGGCTTCGGTTAGACCCAGATTGGCCAGGAGGGTGGCTAAAGCCCGGCCCAGGTGATTTTCCTGGGCTTGAAATTCGGCGGATTCGCGGCCGGCCAAAAGATAGGCATTCCAGTATCGGACCGCTGTCTGGTCGTCCCGGTCCCAGGCGTGGTGGAATCGGACCAGCAGCGGAACATCAAACCGGACCAGGGTGTGCTGCATCAAGCCGATGATCCAGTCTGCCGCTTCGGCTTCACCGCGGATCCACCCCTGTCCCGCCGCCCATTCAAGAGCCTGGGAATAGGCATAGGCGCCCACGGGAAGGGTCGGGCTGACCAACTGCAGCAATCGTAACATAGAGGTATCGGATAGGCATGAGCGACTTGTAGGCGCTGCGGCGGTCGTGGTCAATGGTGGTGCCCCAGATTATGGTATGCCCCTGTTTCCGGGTCAAACGGTACCTGGCCAAATACACAATCAACCCGGCCATCACCCATGGCCTGAGTCACGAGGTGGGATCGCTCACCCCCGGCAAACTGGCTGACATCGTCCTGTGGAAGCCGGCCTTTTTCGGCGTTAAACCGGCCATGATCATCAAAGGCGGCATGATCGCGGCCGCGCCCATGGGTGATCCCAACGCCTCCATCCCCACCCCGCAACCAGTGCATTACCGTCCCATGTTTGGAGCCATCGGCCTGGCCAGGGCCGAAACCTGCCTCAGCTTCGTCTCCCAGGCGGCCATGGATGCCGGGATCAGGGAAAAATTAGGTCTCCGGAAAAAAGTCGCGGCCGTGCGTCAGACCCGGGCCATCAAGAAATACGATATGATCCATAACAATTATTTGCCCCACATCCAGGTCGATCCTCAAACCTATGAAGTCCGGGCCGACGGTCAATTGCTTACTTGCGAACCGGCCGGCGTTCTTCCGCTGGCTCAACGCTATTTTCTATTTTAACATACTTGACAAACCAGTATTTTTAAAAGTATAACAGGCCGGTCTAGATGACCAACACTTCGCCCCATGCCCAATTGATGGTCACCAAACGGTTGGACGCCAAAATACCGGTTCCGCCGTCGGCTCTATTGACCTTGCCCCTGGCCCAGCGGCAAAAAAGCCGGTTTCGGGCCCAATTGGACACAGGGGAGGAAGTCGGCCTGGTCCTACCCCGCGGCACGGTGCTCCGGGACGGCGACCTGCTGGAAGCCGAGAACGGACTGATCATAGAAGTCAGGTCCGCCCCCGAAAAGCTTTCCACGGCGGCGGCCCATGACCCGATCCTGCTGGCCCGGGCCTGTTATCACCTGGGCAACCGCCACGTACCCGTCCAGATCCGGGATGACCGGGTGAGCTATTTTCAAGATCATGTCTTGGATGACATGCTCCGGGCCCTGGGGTTGGAAGTGACTAGTGACACCGCCCCGTTTGAACCGGAAACAGGGGCATACCATAATCTGGGGCACCACCATTGACCACGACCGCCGCAGCGCCTACAAGTCGCTCATGCCTATCCGATACCTCTATGTTACGATTGCTGCAGTTGGTCAGCC
>JADFXY010000341.1:0-4871 GCA_015233355.1 Deltaproteobacteria bacterium
CCATAAATTTTCTTCGATTACCCGCGTGATAAGAGATTGTTTTGACCTCTCCGGATTTTTCTTTTTTTAGTATTTCTTTGAATTCATTTATGGTTAAGTCTGTGATGACATTTTTTCCGATCAAATCGGTTTGCGGGTGGATAACTATAACACCTTTGGAATCAACCACAAAGGCATGGCCGGATTGCCCGATCTTGGTGCCGGACAAAACCTGATTAAGTCTAACTCCGTCTTGTTCTTTGATCCCGCTGTAGAGCATCCCGACCAGGTCGCCGTTGGCGTCATAAAATGGTTTGTAGATGGTAATGTACCAGGCGTTGACCACAAAAGCTCTACCACGATAAGTCTCCCCAGTGATCACCTTAGCGATGACGGGATTAGGTCGGCCATCGGGGTCAGTTGCCGGAATAAATGTACCGGTGCCGCGGGTCCCATCGGCTCTTCGGACATTGGTGGCGACTCTAAGCATGTCACCGTTTTTGTTCATTCGCTGAAAGATAGTGCAGGATCCGCCAACCAGTTTTTTCGTCTGATCAACAACCTGGACGGACTCATCCTGTGACCGGTCCGGACCGAATGATACTTCACCAATTTTAAGGACGGGTAGGCTGACTTCAACGATTTCTTTGGTAAACTGGTTCGTGGCTTTCCATTGAGCCGGTGTTTCTGAGAGAACCGGTTTCCCGTAGCTCGATAGAAAGTATTCGGCCACCGCCAGATCACAGTCCAGCTTCTTTTTTAGGAATTCATTTTGGACGTGGCACATATCCACAATCCCTTGTATGATTCTAATGACTTCCTTTTCTATCAGCGTGTTGGCCTCCTGGTCCCGGCCTTCCTTAACCCGAAAGTAACGGCTCAACGTAGATGATCCGCTCAAATTAGTCGTGCTGGTCTCGGTATTGTTGATGAAAAGGCTGACCGTTTCCTTATCGGTCTTTGCCAGGTAGGCCAGATCATTCGAGGCTTTTTGTTGGAGGCTGGTCGAAGACAGTGACGACACATCGGTAATTAAAGACCTCAGTTGGGCCAGAGTAAACAGGGCTACCGAAAAAGCTGAAATCAAGACCAGCGTCGTGAAGGCGAATTTCAGTTTGGTGGTTAGTTTCATTGGTTATCCTTTATGCGAATAGAGGCACGGCCTATCATTTCAGTCAGATATTTAAGGTGAAAAAATAACATCAGTTGGCGTCTAATCCACGGATAAACAGCAGACAGGCCGGAGTTTACATCTGGTTGAAAGTCAACAATAGATGTTTACATAAAAACTATATTTTAACGTCTGCTATAAATTATCTATTTTATGGTAAACCCGGTTCAAGCCTTATCCCTATCGGGAATATAACATATAGAAGACCTTTTTAATCCTAAATATCTCAAAACGTATCGGTCGTCAAGCGATTTTTTTGAGGCAAGCTGCGGTCATCTTTCACCACTCATAAAATGGCCATGGCGTCAGACTAACAACTCTGAATGACAGAGAAAATTAACTAAGTTAAGAGATCAGCCTCTCATTATTGTCACAATAATTATTAAATAAAATAATAATTATCAACATGCTCACACCGGGTCGCACCGGCCTGGATCATAACAGCAATTACCACGTTATTTAAACATGTTGTAATCGATATGCACATGGCACAAAAATTGCTTTGACAACCATAAGTCAACAATTTGGTCATCGCAACATCTGCGCCCGACGATTTTCGATGAAAATATTTGAAGGGCATACGGGAGAGGCAACACCATCACTGGGTGATCTAGTTCACCCAGAGGGGAGACGGCATGATGAGGATTATGGTCATCGACGATGAATTAATGATCCGCGAAGTTCTATTTGAATATTTTACCGGGTTGGGGCATCACGTGGTGACTGCCGACGACGGATGCCGGGCCCTCTCCCTGTATGGTCGGTTACATGCGGAAGGCGAGAAGATTGATCTGGTCATGACTGATAAAAACATGCCGGAACTCGATGGGATAAGTTTTATGCGGCAGATTCGGGACAAGCACCAGTACCACGGGCCGGCCATATTGATGACAGCGGATAGGAATGAAGAGGATAAAAAGAATTTCTTATGTCTGGGAGGCAAGATGGGGTATCTGGAGAAGCCTTTTTCGCTTTCCCGGTTAGGGGGGCTGCTGGATGAAGTCTCTCCGGCCAACGACCGGCTTGATCGGCTCAGTCACGGGGCGACTGGGTCGGGAGGTTCAGATCCGGTCTAATTCGTCTGACATGATTTGTCCATCTTTGCCCATAAGCCGCCGGTCCGGCTCAGCGAGACGAAAACAACACCAGCCCTTTAAATCATACATTATCGTAGGATAAACTGAGTAACCTTTGATGAATGTTGTCAAAGCCGCCATTTGACATCACCAGCAGGACGTCGTTGGGTTTGGAATTAACCTTCAGGAAGTCGATAATCTGCTCCGTATCCTGAAAACAATAGGCCGATAGATTCCGCCGCCTCAAATCATCCACCAGCCTGGCCGACGAAAATCGCTCAGCCGCGGGGACCTTCTCCAAATCCGGCGGGACCCGGACCAGAATCAAATTGGCCTGATCAAAAGCCTCGGCATAATCATCTTGGAAAACATTTCGCCGGCTGGTATTGGTCCGAGGTTCGAATATGGCCACCAGTCTTTGACCGGGACGATCCGTTTTAATGGCTAACAGGGTTTCTTTCACCGCAGTGGGATGATGGGCAAAGTCGTCGATGACCACCCGGCCGTCCTTTTCCCCTCTCACATCTTGCCGTCGGTGAACTCCGGCAAAGGTGGCCAGGCCCTGACGAACTTGATCAGCCGACAGCCCCACCCGCATGGCCACTGCCGCCGCAGCCAGGGCATTCAGGACATTGTGCCTCCCCGGCAAAGGTGTGCTGAGTGGAATCGCCCGACCATTCAGGCCCATCGTGAATTCCGCTCCGCCAGGCCGAAAAACCGCCTCCTCCGCCCGGATATCCGCTATTCCATCTAGACCATAAGTCATCACTTGGGCCGTGGAGTTCCGGGCGGTCGTCCGGGCCAACTCGCAGCCGCTCCAAACAAACAGGGTGCCCTGCGGATCAATGATTTTGACCAGGGCATCAAATGAACTGACCACATGATCCAGATCCCGGTAAATATCGGCATGGTCGAACTCAATCCCGGTCAAAATAGCCATATGGGGCCGGTAATGTAAAAACTTCGGTCCTTTGTCGAAAAAGGCCGTATCGTATTCATCACCCTCCACAACGAAATAGCGTCCGGTCCCCACGTGACAATTGGCTGCAAAATTCTTGGCGATTCCACCCAACATGAAACCTGGGTCCCATCCCGCGGAAGTCAGCAACCAGGCCAATAAACACGAAGTGGTTGTCTTGCCGTGAGTCCCGGTGACCACCAGCGGCAGCCGATCCTGAAGAAAAAAGTGGGCTAAAGTCTGGGGAAATGACAGATACGGAATCCCCCGTGTGACCAGGGCGACCGCCTCCGGATTGTCCCGCCGGATAACATTCCCCACGACGACCAGGTCTGGATTATGATTCAGGTTCTCCGGCCGATATCCCATCATGATCTCGATGCCTAAAGAAGCCAGGAAATCACTCATCGGAGGGTAGACGTTTTGATCCGACCCGGTCACAGTGTAACCGCTTTCCGTAAGCATCCCGGCCAGAGAGGCCATGCCGGTGCCGCAAACACCCATCAGATGGATGGTGGAAATCTGATCAGGAATGGTATTCAATAAATTACTCCTTGGAAATTTTTTTGGAGCGTCCCGTCTGGAACGCCTTGGGGCCCAAAAGCTCTACGGCCAGGTCATGCAAGATGGGACGAAATGACCGAATCAATATATTGTCCCGGCCCAGGTGGACCCGGTTGGTCAATAAAATAACCGTGAATCCCGAGTCGATATCCATCCAAAAAGAGGTGCCGGTAAAACCTAAATGGCCCACCGCGTGTTGGGGGAAATACTTGCCGCTACTGGAGCCGGTGGCCGAAGGAGTGTCAAAGCCCAGGGCAAAGGTCGACTCTGGAACAATATTTTGCCTGGCCGTGAACAAGCGGACCACATCCCGATGAAACGGCCCCCCGTTGGACTCGTGAACCGCCCGCCACAATGATCTTAGGATAGAGTAGACTTCGGCGGCTGTGGAAAAAAGCCCGGCCTGCCCGGATACTCCTCCCGCGGCAAAAGTATTCTCGTCGTGGACCTCGCCCACCAAGACCCTTCCCCGCCAGGGACATTCCTCGGTCGCGGCAAATCTGAGTGTGGCTGATGCCGGTCGGTCCGGCTCATTGACCGGCCGAAAAAAAGTGGATGTCAGTCCCAGAGGTCCATACACCGTCTCAGCCAGGAAAACATCCAGCGACACCCCGGTGACCGTTTCAATGACCCAGTCCAACAGAATATAGCCGAGATCGCTATATAACCGTCCTTTTCCCGGGGGGTAGACCAGACCTTCCTGCCAGGCCAGTCGTCTGATGGCCGCTTTAGGCTGATTCCCAGCCAGGTTGGCGACCATTCGGTAATACGGGCGATGGTCGGGTAATCCCGCTGAATGACATAGAAGCAGGCGTAGGGAAATGTCCGCTTTGTCCCCGGCTTGACCAATGATGTCCCCCAACCGGGTGTCTAAGGACAATCGGCCCGTCTCGATCAATTTCATCATGGCCGCGGCCGTGGCTAAGGCTTTGGTCAACGAGGCCAGGTCAAAAATAGTGTTGGGATCAATCGGTTGGGGTTCCGGTTTCCGGGCGGCCAATCCCACGGCCTGATGGTATTTTATTTCACCGTCTGAGGCAACCAGCAGCACCGCACCCGGAAAGACGTCTCGGACCACGCCCGACTCTAACAAATGGGTCAATTTTTCTTCCGGATAGGTCAT
>JADFXY010000342.1:0-4866 GCA_015233355.1 Deltaproteobacteria bacterium
CTACGGCCGTACATGATCTTCAGGCAGAACCGGCAATTAAACGGGCAGCCCCGGGACCCTTCCAGGATGGCCAGCCGCGGCCCTAGTACCTCGTAGTAATAATTTTTGGGATCAATTAAATGATACGCCGGTAAAGGCAGGTCGGCCAGGTCCAGGTCCGGCCCAACGGGGTTGTGGGTCACCCGTCCGTCCGGGGCATAGGTCAGACCCGGTACCGTGGCTGGATTCGCCCCTTCGGCCAGGGCTCTGACGGCTGCCTCCGGTTCCCCTCGGATTACCCCGGCCGCGGAAGTGGCAGTCAGCATTTTTTCCGGATAAATGGTCCCATGGGTCCCGGTAATGAAGACCTGGGGATGGTTTAACGCCCTAACAAATTTATGAAAGTCGGCTATCTCCAGGTTGGGGCATTGCCACCGGTCCAGCGGACTGGAGGTGATCAGGATCAGGTCCGCCTCAGCCGCGGCTTTCTGCAATGTGGCTAAAGACACCGGCCCGGCCCGGCCATCGATAAGACATACCTCATGCCCGGCTTGTTCGAATATAGCCGCGGCGTTGAGCAAAGACAGGGGCGGCCAGGCCCGATTGTATCGGCGACCACCGCGGCTAACCAGGCCGCCCCAGCCGGGATTGATCAGTAGGACCCGCCTCAACGGGGTTTCCTCCGGAATTGCAGCAGGACAAAGATGACCAGCAGGGCCCCGGCCACCACGGCCAGCACCGGCCAGTACGCCTGGAACAGGCTTCGTTCTTTCTTGACCGTGACCATGAAGTTGGCTATGGCGGTGTAGTGGAGGCCTTTTTGATCGTATTCCATGACCGCGAAGAAAGGATAGGTGCTGGGCAGGGCGGAAAAATTTTTTAGGTCAAAGAATATGTCTTTTTCCGACCGGGGGCCCAGCTCATCTTCCAGGACCGGCACGGGTACGGTCAGTTCTCTCGGGACGATGAAGGTGACCTTGACTTTTTTGGTATCAGCTTCGGTGTTTTTGACCACGAAGTGGACGGTCCGTTCTTTCTCCAGCTCCACGCTCAGGGGTGGAAAGGCTAACCCGGGGTTGGGGTTTTCCTGGATATAAAATGTGCTGACCGATAGGGCGGAAAAGGGGTAGTTGTTGAGGTCGTGAAACTCCACCGTCACCGGGAGGGGATACCGGCCCGGTTTTAGGTCCGGCGGCAAAGCCTGGGTCAAGGACGCAGAGAAGCTCTCCTTTACCACCATCTTCTCCTTTACCTCCGACTTCAGCTCTTTGTCTCCCAGCCTGGCCAGGATCCGGACATTGAGGGCCGGCTCGTCGCCATCGTTGGTCACCTTAACCTGAAGATTCAACTTATTGTTTTCCACCTTGACGTCCGTCTGGGTGGTCATTCTCAGGTAACCCCCGAAGGCCGCAGGGCAAACCATCATCAAGGCCGGCCCCAGCACCACCAAAATCCGCCACTGCATCCCCTTGCTCCCTTCGGTTTTGATCACGCGTCCCTCACGACTCTACTTATCGCATTTTATATATCACAATTATGCTCGATAAAAAACAAAATTTCACCGTAGGGAGAGACTTGCTCCCGCTATCCTTCAAGGTTAGTCGCCGTTTGGTCTTGTTTCGGCTTGAGCCACTCGGCTGGGAAGTTGCTCCCTCGCCCCCACTTATGGCTTAAAATCGCTAAAAAAATAATGGTCGAGGAATCGCGCTTTCTTCTTGGCATCGCCGAAGATGGATATATTCTATTGGAAATAGATATCGGATCAACAGATCAAAAGCACACCTTAACCTGCGCCTTTTGAACTATGATTTCGTCGATTATATCTGATTACACTGATTATACCCAGGAGGCATCATGTTTGATCAAGAAATCAGCGAAATCATAACCGAGCCAAATCCGACCGGCATTCCGCAGCCAGTCAATCTTCCAGGGGGACTGTCTGGCTTATGGTTTAGCCGCTTGAATCAGCTTGTCGGACAGAATCCAGCCCAGGACGGCCAAACATTCCATGTCCAGAAACTCGCTCCCAGACCGGTCGAAGAACACTGTCAGCGAGGCCGGAAAGTCTTCATCCTGGTCGTAGAATGACAAGAGCAGGGGCACCCGGGGCAAGGCCTGGTAGCGGTGGCACAAATCGCTGTTCAGCATCCCGGTCACGGTTTCACCGCCCAAGGCCGCCGAGCATTGGCGCAACAGATCAAGTTTACCGGAAAAGAATTCGGCGGTCCGTTGATGCACGTTCTTCTCAAAACTGGACATAAAAAAGGCCGAGTCTTTAAAATCACGGTATGAGACCCACTCGCCGGTGGTCTCGCCCCGGCCATAGTGGAGCAAGTAATAGCAGACCACGATCCGGTCGGTGAAAGCAGGGACGGCGCCTTGAAGATCGGTCACCCCAGACTCATTGACCAGATACTCGCTATTGAAAAAGGGGATGATCAATCCCGCCGCGGCCATTCGACAGCCCAGCTCCGCCGCCCGGTCGGCCAGGTCAATCCGGCCGAGGTCCGCCATTAATTGCTCAAAGACCTGCTCGTAGGCGACAGGTTTTTCCGATTCAAACATGCCTGCTCCTCTCTTAAAAAAAATCTATATCCAGACCAATAGTTAAACCGGCCATGACGATGGCCCCAAATATAGTTGAGGCAAAATGATGTGTCAATATGATATAAGGGGCCAAAGGGTGAATTCCGGCGTGGGGCGAGAGGCGCAGCACGTTCAGCTCTAGACCGGGCGGCACCCGGCCGGGTTTGATCCCGGCTATTTTGATCGGAGGTCTTACGCGCATGAAAAAGCCGATAACGGAATCAGGTAATCGAGGCTCCGACGAGGCCTTTTACCAGTTGGTCAAGGAGGCCGGTGAGGCCATCCTGAAGCTGGTGGGGGTGGCGCCGGGGCATGGATATTCCATTCACTCCGGCACGTTGAAGGCCAAAAGGGTTTCTCCCGATATTGTGGCTATTCCCTCGACATCAGGCGACGATACTGTTATAATGGAATTTCAAGGGTATCCTGATCCATTCATCCGGTATCGCCTGGCGGCTACGGCCATCCTTTATTGCACGCAAGAGAAGAAGAGGCCGGCCCTTCTTCCGGCCATCATTTTTACCGAGCGATCTTTCCTCACGGCCGCATTACCATTTGATATTTCAGATGTTACCGGCGAATTTTACCTGGGGGGAAGGTTCAAAGAAATTGTCTTGGAAGATTATACTGAAGAACAATTGCTGACTCTTGATCCCCGGCTGGTGGCCCTTGTTCCTTATACTCTTCCAAAGAATATGCCCAAAGATGAATTAAGCTGGAAGGTGCTCGGCTGGGGCAACCTGATCCGCGGGCTCTATGCTCAGGAGCAATCTCCCACCCAGATTGACCTTCCGGCCTTAATTTTGCTCAATAAATTTCGCCAGTTGACTATAGAGGAGGTTACCGCTATGCTGAATCTTGACATAACCGATACCGTTGCGGGGCAACAACTGATTGAGTTGGGCCGCCGACAGGGCGCGCTGCGAAATGCACGGGAAGACATTATTGATATTTTGGAAGCCCGATTCGGTCCCGTGCCTCAGGAAATTGCTGAAGCCACAGAGGGGCTGACCGATTTAAGCCGGCTCAAGGCTTTGCACAAGCGGGCCGTCCTGGTCGGAAGCATTGATGAATTTGTGGCAGGCCTGAAGCAACCCCAAAACTGATGTGTTCACTTTAATGCAGGAGAATTCAATGATCAATCTAGTCGCCATTGCCGGGAGTCCGGTCAATGACTCCAATACCACGGCCTTTCTGGCCGAGGCGCTCAAAGTATTGGAGGGAAAAGAAGATGTGGCGGTAACCGTTTTCGACTTGTCCAAAATGAATGTCGGTGATTGCCGTCAGTGTAACTGGTGTCTGGCCAGGCAAACCGAGGACCGGTTTTGCGTCCTGGACGACGATATGGCCATCGTGTTGCCCAAGGTCAGGGAATGCGACGGTCTCATCCTGGCTACACCGGTGTATTTTGCGCGCATGTCCGGCTATCTGGCCGCGGCGATTGACCGGATGCGGTGCCTTCATTACGGCCGGGTAAACAAAGGAGGGATGCAGTACAAGGTGGGCGCGGCTCTGGCCGTGAGTTGGTTTCGCAACTCGGGGTTGGAGACGGCCTTGAATTCTCTGCTCTGGGCTTTTGCCACCTACCAGATGATTATCGCCTTTCCCGGTTCGGTTTCCACCTTTGGCGGGGCCGGGGTGGCCAGTCCGCATGGAGAAGGCCGGCTTGAAGGGGACGATCGGCATCAGGTGCTTCAAGACCGGCATGGGATTATAGGGGCACAAGAAACCGTCCGGGCCATGTTGAAGCTGGTTCGCCTGGTCAAGGCTGGTCAAAAGGCGTTGGGCCAGACGGGGTAGCGCTCCCGGTCACGCTTTTTTTTTCTTCGTTCCACTTCCTGTCACTGTACGGTGGGGACAACCGGTTGTCTCCGCCTCCCTTAGAGCCGGCCTGTCTTTTCTTCCGATGTCTAGTTTAGATTTCATGTTTAAACCCTCCCGCCGGCCATCTTTGCTGAGCGGGCGCTCATAATTTTTTTTGGCCGGGGCGCCTAAACCATGCATACCTGTAGTATTATTTCTGAGTAAGACTCACCAGATATAGTGGTTTGATTATAAGGCACGATTAATATATGAACAAAAAGATAACAGCTTTTGGCTTGACATGACCAAAAATAAGGGTATTATTGGCGCCAGGTGGTGAAAAGTGGGTTTTGGTGTCTTTTTGTGGCTAGTGATCTAAGCCGGCGACGGCGGCCCGGGGGGGCTATGGAATTTAATGGCCAATTTATTCATACTCTTGACGCGAAGGGGCGCCTGAATACCCCCACGCGCTTTAAAGAGGCCATTAAAGATAGCCCG
>JADFXY010000343.1:0-4831 GCA_015233355.1 Deltaproteobacteria bacterium
CAAATCGGAATTGATCAAGATGCCGACCGCGTCTCCCGAGGTCCCGGCCATCAAGACCAGGTATTGGCCGGTGGTCATACTCCAGACACCGTTCATCGTAGCGGCCTTGGCAGTCACCGCCAGGCTGATGAAAAAGCAGCCAGCAAACAAAACAAGGGTAAATTTTCGGATGGCACGTGGCATAATCATTCCTCCTCATACGTTAAGGGTCAATTGGGGCTTCCGGGTTTCCCGTATCCGACAATCCGGCCGGCAAATCGGAGAGCCACCGGACGGGATGTCCGACTCTCGGTTGTAAGTGTAACACATTAACCGCCTCAATGCCAATCAATATTTACCGGTGTTAACCCGCCTGGTTAGTTGACCTGCTATCCGCGCACCCGTTGTCCGCCCCACCCCGCCGAGGTCCGGCCCAACACCTTTTTCGTCCGGAAAAGGAATGCTTCGGATCCTTTCTGAGGGTACTCAACCAGTCCAGATAATCCAGATTGATCAAGACCGGTGTCCCAAATTCGTTTATAATCGGCAACCCCTGGTCCTTAGCCCGGCGTTTGGCCGTGCTGATGCTACACTGCATCATCAGAGCGATGGACTGCCAGCCCCTGGCCACTTCAAATTTTATGGTGGGGGTCATGGTCATTCCTTAAATAGAAATGGAATCTAAGGGAGCCGGCATTTCCGGCTGCAAATAGTCCCCCCGCCCGGCTGCCGGCCAGATCTCGTTAAAGCAGGTCTGTTTGTAACCGCAATGGTTGGCGCAGAAGCGGTTTGGCCGCCTTTGGAAATCACCTTTGCGCATGGCCGCGCCGACCGCCATTATTTCCCGCCGGGCCTGACGCAGCCAATCATGGCTATGGGGTGTAAAATACATTCCCCGGCCGCGGGCTATGCACCGACAATACTCCCGCTTTCCCCGGCATCTGGATACCTTTGCGCGATCATCGGCCAACCTGTGTTTTCCCACCACGCAGGGTTCGGTTACCATGTCACACTTTAGAAATTCTCCAACGGCATTTTTCAGATACGGTCCATCCGTTCGGTAAGGGAGATGATCTCGGAGATAATAGACGGCGTGCAAGTCGGGAATCTTGATCATTTCGCCTTGCTCAAATGCGTTGTTTTTTTCAGCCAGGGCCAGGGCGGCTATCCGCAACTGGTTATGCTGCATCAGCTCAAAAGGTGAAACGCCATTCCTCCGGGCCGTGGTGATCACCCGGTGGATGACCACGGACGGTTTGGGCGCGGAGAATTCCGGCCATGAGGCCAATTGCGGGAAATCGGCCGCGAGTCCGGTCTTGTCGACTTCGATCAATTCCTGAATAAAGCCGGACAACTGATACACCGCTCGGCCCGGTTTGATTTTGAATAGATATGGCTTCCCAGCCGATAATATTCGGGCTCCCCGATTCCAGGGGGCGTTAAAGTAACCGCGCAGCATCTCCTGATAATCATCGAGGTTGGCTTCCCCGTTAATCAAGACCCCAGCCGCGCGTTCTTCCGCCTTTGTTCTTTCAAATTCGGCCAAAAGCAGACTAGCCGCGGCACCGGCGGGATCGTCGTGACCAGCCGGAGTTTGTGTTAGGGCCTTTTTAAGTGCTCGGGCTGCCAGGGAGTCGGCATGGCGTGACGCCGGCTGTTGCCCGGCCACATGGCGATACGCGGCCATTTTGGGGCAAGTAATGAAGTCGTCAATTATTTCTGGGGTTAAGGTATTAATGGTCGGCATGGCTCCTCCTTACACACAACTGTGTGTGGATAAATAAACAAAGCAATGAAACGGACAGCCCAATTCGGGGTGCTTATAACACACAGGCCGAATCTCCACAGCAATAATGGAATTATTTGCTTGGGCGGTGGAGCTATTACACACAAATTTGTGTGTATAAATTTGTCTAAAAACCTTTCGGCGCCATCCTGGTAAGGATTATAATATAATTATTATCACATGTTGAATAAGAAATCAAAAGAAGCCCAAAGCTGTAGCAAACGACAGGGATATTATACACACAAATTTGTGTGTGTCAACAGTTTTTTGAACTTCATTTGTCGCCCCCCATACCCTTGACTACCTCTCCCAATTGGTGTACATTGTTACAGTGATATCGCCCGGCTTGAGACGTGATGGTCTCCTTCATAGCCCAACCCGCCTCGCTCGACTTCAGTCTTGAGGCCGTTACCTTCTCCTCAGGCCAATCCAACTCAACTGCAGAAGGCCATAACCATGACCACGGCGAATCTATCCGACATCAACCAGTCCATTAAAAAACTCTTGATGGAAGCTCTCCATCAGGCCGGTTTCGAAAATCTAACCGACTTTCGCCGCGCCCACGAAGAGGTCCTGGGGGTCAGCCCGGAAACGCTCCGCCGGCTCTTCCACGAGGGAAGAAGAATTAAACCCTCGACCCTTCAGGCAGTCTGCCAGGCCCTAAATTTACCAGGCGAAAAAGCCGCCGAAATCCTACGCCTGTCAGGGTATCAGCAAGAGGCGGACTTGCTCGTCCCACCACCCCGCTACCCCCGCTTTAGAAAAGCCTTCCTGGACAGGCTTATTATGGATGACGGGGACATGCTGAAAGAACTCAAAACGGAAATCTCCGGGCAAGCCAAGCATTCCATTGAGGACTACCTGGTCCGGTTTCTGGCCTGTTGCCTGGCCGCCGACGTCTGGCTAAATGACCGGTACCTGGAGGTGGCGCCTAGCGACTTGATCTTATTGAAGAGCGACCCAAACATTGAACATAACCTAAAAAAGCTCCTACCATCCCTCTTAGACCGGACCTGGCAGGTTGATTTTGTCGAAGGCACGCTGATGGCCTATTTGGAACAAAACGTCAAGACCGCCGGTTATGTTAAGGCCAATGGGCGAATCTATGCCAAACCGTCCAATCAAGCCGCGGCGAAGGTCTTCGAAATCGTGGAACAGGTCCTATCCAGCCACAGCGCCACCTACGGGGCCGGCCAGACAGCCAACCACTGGCCGACTAGCCATAAGATCCCGGTTATATCATACGTGTCAGCCGGTGAACCGGCCCAGTGGACAGACGGTGGCTATGTGGCCGGGCAAGGCTTTGACTGGGCTGAGACTCCACCCGGCGTATCTGTCGATCAGGCCGGCCGGATGTATGTGCTCCGCATCAGAGGTGACTCCATGTTTCCCTTAAAAGAAGGCACCGACCTGTATATCCTGCCCGAATCAAGGAAACTGGTCCGAAACCAGGATCTGGTTGTCTTTAAAGACTCCGATTTCAATGCCTGGGTGAAGATTTACTACGAGCATGGAGATGTGATCGTGCTTAAGAGTCTCAACACCAACTACACGGATATTATTAAAAAGAAGTCGGAGACCGTCCTTTTGGAAAAAATTGTCTTCATCAAGCCGGCCTGACCATGTCGGGTTACGGGCCAATGATACCGGGGTCTACCTTGTCTGTCATGTCCTCAGTGCAACAGGACAAGTTCAAGGGTAAACAGTAATCCACAAATCGTAACCCCCAACAAACAGCTCGCATCGGATTGGACAGCCCATGACAATCAAGGCATTCAACTCACGTCTTCTTCTAGGCCACAAGGTTTTCATCCTGATCTACAGCATCGTCATCTTGACCATCGGGTTCACAACAGCGGCCGTAATGTGGTTACTACACATTCAAAACAACCGTTTTGATCATCACCAAGTGACCAAGGGCATTTGGGTGGTCCGACAGTGTCTTGACGGCCTGAAGGAGAACTTACTCAAGACCGCCGTTGGTTTCACCAAAGACCGAATCAGGATGAATGGCCTCCAGGATCTGATGAACATCAAAAAAAACGCTCTTAACCAATCAGCTCACCGAACCATGGCGGATGATCTTAAAAAAAATCTGGGCGAGGCTTTACACAACTTCGCCGTCAGAGAAGATATATATGAATTGTACCTGGTCGGCCACGATCTAGATCTGCTGGCTTATACCCAATACCAGCCGGGAGGAATTTCCGTCATAAAATATCCCAGCCTAACCGAGAACGGCAACCCCATACGTTTGACCACCCGATTCAAGCTGGGAGGCAAGTCGCAAAGGGGTTGGACAGAGGAAAAAGTTAAAACACCAGACACTGTTCCGACCGGGTTGGTCGCGCCCGCGCTGCTGGGGACGGTCCGCTACTCCAAGACAGATCACGGATTGGCTTTGGTGGGGCAGGTGGCCTTTGACGCGTTGGAAGAAGGCGGCGGCCCCCATACTGTTCTGGGCTATCTGATTTTTAGCAAGTGCTTGGGTAAAGAAATAATGTTTGAGTTGAAAAACCGGCTGAGCATGCAGGTGGTCCTGTACGCCGGAGATCAGTTTCTGACTGGGACCATGCCCGAGGAATGGCCGACCCTAAAGACCGGCGAAACAAATATCCCTCGTGTGAATTGTCGTGAGTATAATGAAACTTCTCATATTAAAGAGGTCTCTATCGGGAATGAAAGCTTTTTGCAAGGATTGGTCCCACTCTGCGACAAGGATCAATCCAAAGGAGTTGTGGCTATCCGGATGTCACGTATGAAAAAAATGACTGATACGGCTGAGACCACGTGGCTCTTGCTGGTGGTCGCCCTGGTCTGCCTGGTCGCGGTTATCCCGGTTGCCCTGATCGTGACCCGAAAGATTACCAGACCTCTGCGAACCCTGGCCACCAGGGCGGCATCTTTTTCCGGGGGTGACTGGCAGGAGATTCAAGTCGATTCTTCAGATGAATTTGGTGAGTTGGCCAAGACGTTGAATCAAATGGCCGGAACGGTCGAAACTCAGATTGCCGAACTTCAACAGACCAAAGACACGTTACGGGAAAGCGAAGAACGATACCGCAG
>JADFXY010000344.1:0-4826 GCA_015233355.1 Deltaproteobacteria bacterium
CGTGTATGGGGCCAGGGTTAGGGCCTGGGAATACATATTTAGGGCCTCGTCGTATTTTTTTTGGGCCATGAAGGTATCACCGATTTTTTCCATCAAGCTGCCTAAATCGTCTTCCCGTTGTTGATAGACATTAAGCCGCTCAAAATAGGTCTCCCGGGCCTTGGCATACTCCTTTCGTCCCTCCAAAAAAGGCCCGAGGTTGGTCAAGGTATCGTATGGCTGATTGGTTAAATCCGGAAAATTAGTCAAAGCATTTTGAAATGCAGCGTCGGCCTTGTCATAGTCCTTAAGGCGCGTATAGCAATCACCCAGACGGAACATGGCCTGCTTAATGAATTGATTCTGAGGATTCTTTTCAATAAAAGATTTAAAAACTTCCACTGCTTCTTTGTAGCTGCCTGTATTGTAAAGAGAATCTCCGAGGTAGAAGGCGGCATCAGCCAGATGGGGAGAATTTGGGTAGGTGGCGATGAGCCGGCTGAAGTAGTCCTTAGCTTCGTTAAAAAATTGGACTTTATAATAACTGACCCCCGAGTTGAATAAGGCTCGGGGGGCTGCAGCAGAATCCGGGTACGAATTGAGCATTTCATTGTAAGCTTCAATAGACCCGAAATACCTTTTTTCTTTAGGAACATCTTTATCTAAAAACAAGGTGTCGGCGACCCGGTATCCGGCATAGGCCGCTTCCGGAGAATGAGGAGACTGAGACAAGAACGATTGATACATATTCCTGGCTTCTTTATAACGTCTCTGGTTAAAAGCCTTATCCGCATCGGCCAGGATTTTGTTCTCGCCGCCGGTTAAAGGGGTGGCCGCTGTTTTTTTGACTGTTTCTGAGGCCGTGCCGGCATCTGCCCCAGGTTTTTCACCAACCCGAGGCGACTCGGCCCGGGAGGTGAGGGGTTTCGGTAAGTCTACCTTGGGCAACCCGGCCTTGGGTAAAGCAATCTTGGATGGTTCAGTCTTGGGTGGCTCCGCCTGGGACGTTACTGTCGGGGACAAGGTGATTTTGGACACTTCCGCCTTGACCGGGGCAGGCGGCGGGGTGTTTTTACCGATCGAAGGCAGGATCTTCATCTTATTCGGTGAGATGGTGATGGTTTCGGTCGATGCGGCGGCCGGCGGCCTCTCGCCCATTTTAATGGTTACCCGGTTCGTGGGTGAGGTGGCCGGAGTGGCGGCCTGGCCGATCTTTTTTATGACCACATTAGATGGAGGGGCCTGTTCATTTCCCTGCTCGGAAGCAGCGGCTTCCTGGGTCTGAAACCCGGCTGGCGATCGGTGATCCGAAGCCGGCATGACGGGAGTAACGGGGTGGACGGACTCCTCGGCATCATCTTTTTCCGAGGTTGGTTGGCTATCCAAACTGGCCATCTTGGCCGACTTTGACTTTTTCTTCCCGTTGGCTTTTTCCGGTTTAATCTTGGCCGCAAGGCGGGGTTCGGGTTTGGCTTCAACCGCTGGGGCCGACTCGCCCGTTGACTCGGCCGGCGCATGTTCGGCTGATTGGGCGGACGCCTGGTTCAGTTGCAGGGGGAGAAGAGTGTCTTTGGATTTACTCTCGCTCTGACCGTTGGGCCCGATCTCCATTAACACTTTAGATTCTTTTCTAAATTTAACTGGTTCGGCCCTTGGTTTGTCTTCTCGTAAGGGAGATTTGGCTTCGGCCGGTTTGGCCGGCCCGGCCTGGGCCGACTTTTTGACATCCACCACCACTCGATTAGGTCCGGCCAGGGCGTAGTCAGTCGCAGAGAACGACTTGTCCTTCATCGCAACTTGAAACTGAACCCGGCCATCGGGACCGGACGTTACCTGAATGTCCTTAACCGGTCCCTGATTCACGGCAATCCGGGGTTGGCCCGGGATAAACCGGGCATTTTTGAAATTGAGTTTAATCACGTTATTGACATGATCAACCTCCACCTGGTACGGCGCCCGGTCCGAAAGATCAAAAACCAGCCGGACAAAACCGGCGTGGTCATGAAACCGGATGTTGTTCACTGCTACGTTGTTTTCGGCTTGCGCCCCAGACGGAAGAACCGCCAAAATGAACATCACTACCCACGGGGTCAGGAAGTTGAGCCATTTTTTTTGATCTGTTGGTTTCATAGTCATTACCTCTGCTGGGGTGAATAGGGATTGATCTTGTCTTATGCAATCATCGTGCCGTATTTGCCAGCGGAGGTTGATTCGTCCTGGGAACGAAGGTAATCAAGGTTTTTGGGTGGCGTCGAAGGCCGCGCGGTGTTCCTATTTTTCAGCCGTGTCAGAGCCGGCCCGACGTCAAGGAATTGACGCCACGTCATTGTCCTGAGGTTAATCGTCATCTTTTGACAGATTCAGCTTCTTCATCTTTTCCACCAGAGTGGTTCGTTTGATATTCAGTTTCTTGGCCGCCTGATTTTTGACCCAGTTGGTGCTGTGAAGTGCGCTGAGGATCAATTCCTTCTCAAATTCGCTTACCGCAGTGTTGAAGTTCAAGTCTTCGTCCACCGGCCGGGGAGCCGGCGGAACCGCCGAGGCGGAATCGGAAATCTGACAGCCGGCGATGTTTTCCGGGAGGTCGGCCGGTTCAATCACTCCTTCGCCCTTAATAATCACCACACGTTCGATGATATTTTCCAGTTCCCGAACATTTCCCGGCCAGTGATAGTTGATGAAGCACTCCATCGTCTGATCCGAAAACCCTTCCACAGCCTGATTCTTCTCCCGATTGAACCTGTCAAGAAAGTACGCCGTCATCAGGGTGATGTCAGATTTCCTTTCCCGCAACGGGGGGACGAGGATGGGGATGACATTCAACCGGTAGAATAAATCTTCCCTAAATCTCCCGTCCGCGATCAACTTCTCCAGGTTACGGTGGGTGGCGGCGATGACCCGGGCGTCTGTCTCAATCGTCTTGACTCCTCCGATCCGTTCAAATTTGTGCTCCTGCAGCACTCGCAGCAGCTTGACCTGCAGGGTGGGACTCATGTCGCCTATTTCGTCTAAAAAAATTGTTCCCTTATGAGCCAATTCAAACCGTCCGATCCTGGTCCGCAGCGCCCCGGTAAAGGCCCCTTTTTCGTGACCGAACAATTCGCTCTCCAAGAGGTCCTCGGGGATCGCCCCACAATTAATCGGGATTAATTGATTATCACCACGGATGCTATTGAAGTGAATCGCCCGGGCGACCAGTTCTTTGCCGGTTCCTGATTCGCCGTAGACCAGAACAGTGCTGTCGACTTTGGACACGCGATGGATCAGGGCAAAGACCCTTTGCATGGCTTCGCTTTCTCCAATAAACCTGTTGAAGCTATAACGTACGGTTTCCTTAGCCGGTTTCCCCGGGGAAGCCGATTTTTTTGATTCGGGTAGGGATTTTAGCCGGGCCAGGAGTTTATCCTCATTCAGCGGACGGGCGAAGTAGTCCGTCACCCCCAGTTTCATCACCTCCACAGCCGTATCCACATCGCCCTCGGCGGCTGAAATGATGAACACAGGTACCTGAGGACTCTGGGCGCGAATTCTTCTGATCAGCTCAAATTCCTCTTCCTCCCTAAAGGCCAGGCCCAGCAGGATGGCCCCGAAATCACGGCGGGCCAGGTGGTCGAAAAGTTCTTGCACGTCTATTGGCGCAAATGGCTTAAACCCATTTTGTGACATCAGCTTGACCAATTCCTGCCGGCTCTTTTCTTCCGGATCAACCACCAAAACATCTGTACTCATTGATACCTCCAGGGAATATCCAGTTGCCCCCAAGCCTCGGCCAGACTAAAAGGGGGAAAGTCTAGCCCGTTGGTCTGGATTTTTTTAATATTATAAAAAACTTTGCGGACAATCAACCAAAAATGCTCAATCCCGCATGGAGCAGGTGACACAGAACGATAACGATGTCTAATCCAAGGCGGTTGAAAAGAGATGATTTATCCAAACAGATATGTTATGACTACCCGAAAGCAAGACTTTACATTCCCCTATCGCCAATTAAGAAGCACAATAAAAACATAGGCGTTCTCTGCTTTTTCCGCGTCCTTTACCGTTGAGCTTTTCCTGATACGTTAAAATTCGACCTGGGAGGAACCAATCTTGACTGACTTATTAAATAATAACCCCCAAGATGCCCCGGCCGCGGCGTCTAAAGAAGAACTGATCAACTGGTACTTGATGTTGGCCAGGCAATACAAAGACAGCGCCCCGGTGGTCGACCCGGTTGCCTTCGAGGTCATGGTCAAGGCCATGCTGGACCAATCGGTCATGGCTAACCCTGATATGTCGGCCGAGCAAAGGCGACTTCACTTTGCAACCATCGGGTTGGCGGTGGCTCAAGTCGCGGCGGAATTGGACGACTAAAAGGAATGTGAGACATATGAAAAAAGTCAATCCCGATTATATCGAAGCCGTTAATCGGATCGTCAACGATTCTCCATTTTTTTCTTTGATTTCCATGACTATTCAGGAGTTGGGGCTGGGCTGGTCAGTCTTGGAGGTCGCTTTGGCGGAGAAGCACTTACAGCCTTTTGGTTCTGTTCACGGCGGCGTAATGGCCACGGTCATCGATGCGGCGACTTTCTGGGCCGTGTATTGCGATCTGGATGATCCCGAGACCGGACTTACTTCGATAGACCTGAAACTCAATTACTTATCCCCAGGGAGGAGTTCGGGGCGGCTCATCGCCCGAGGGCGTCAAATCAAACTCGGCCGCAGCCTGGGGTACGCCGATGCCGAGGTTCGGGACGACCAGGGGCAGTTATTGGCCCACGGGACATCTACCCTGATGGTCCTTCCCAAGAAAGGGCTGACGGCACAACCGCCGCTACCCCCCAAGTTTCTTTAGGATGCCGGCA
>JADFXY010000345.1:0-4811 GCA_015233355.1 Deltaproteobacteria bacterium
CGTCGCTCTGTCTAACAGAATCAAGAACCTTCCCCCGTATTTGTTTATGGAAATAGACCGGTTAAAAGAACAGGTCAGGTCAAAAGGGGTTGACATAATCGACCTGGGTGTGGGCGATCCGGACTTGCCTACTCCGGACCACATCATCAAGAAGTTGGCCGAGTCGGCCGCGGATCCGGCCAATCACCGCTATCCCTCCTATTCCGGGATGAACGAATTCAACAAGGTCGTGGCTGATTGGTATCTTCGCCGTTTCGGGGTCAAGGCGGATTACCGGTCCGAGGTCATCACCCTGATCGGATCCAAAGAGGGACTGGCCCATTTCCCTTTGGCCTTCATTAATCCCGGTGATCTCGCCCTGGTTCCCAGCCCGGCTTACCCGGTTTATAATGTGGCGACCATGTTCGCCGGGGGCGAGTCATTTTTTATGCCGCTAACCGCTGAAAATGATTTTTTGCCGGACCTGGCGGCCATCCCGTCGGATGTGGCTGACCGGGCTAAAATTATGTTTATCAACTACCCCAACAATCCCACCGGCGCGGTGGCTGGGATGGATTTTTACAATGCGGTGGTTGCCTTCGCTAAAAAACACAACATTATCGTTTGCCACGACGCGGCTTATTCAGAGCTGGCCTTTGACGGTTACAAGCCGGTCAGTTTTCTGAATGCGGCCGGGGCCATGGAGGTCGGCATCGAGTTCCATTCTCTGTCCAAGACGTATAACATGACCGGATGGCGAATCGGGTTTGCCGTGGGTCGGGCTGAAATCGTGGCCGCCGTGGGTAAAATAAAGAGCAATATTGATTCCGGGGCCTTTCAGGCGGTCCAGTGGGCTGGAATCGAGGCTCTGACGGGTGATCAGACCGTGGTGGCCGACCTGATGAAGATCTACACCGGGCGTCGGAATGTCTTGGTCAAGGGTTTGAATGAGGCCGGATTGCATGTCGAACCGCCAAAAGCGACTTTTTATCTCTGGATCAAGGTCCCGTCCGGTTGGTCATCAAATGATTTTACCATGCTCTTATTGGAAAAGGCAGGGATCGTCACCACCCCGGGAAACGGTTTTGGCGCCCCCGGAGAAGGCTACATTCGGATGACCCTCTGCCTCCCGGCCGACCGGTTGAAGGAAGCCGTCAACCGCATAAAGGAGGTGGGGTTCTGAGCCGGGAACAACCGGATCCTGTAACGGTCTACCTGGGCCTGGGCTCTAATCTGGGAGATAAGGTCAGCCTGATTCAGTCGGCCGTTGCCCGGTTGAAGGACCTCCCCGGATTCATGCTCGGCCGGGTCTCGTCTCTTTACAGCACCGCTCCGGTGGGAGTAAAGGATCAAGACGACTTTGTGAATGCCGCAGTCCAGGGGGCCACGGTGTTGAACCCGGCAGAACTACTGAGCGCCTTGAAAACAATAGAAAATGACCTGGGGCGGCGTCCCAGCCTTAGATGGGGCCCGCGAGCTATTGATCTGGACATTTTGCTTTACGGTGATCAGGTAATATCTTTTGAAAACTTGGTCATCCCGCATCCGGAGATGCACCGGCGCAGGTTTGTGCTGGTTCCGTTAAGCGAGATCGCGGCTGAGGTCAAGCATCCGATCCTCCAGGCATCCGTCCGGGAATTACTTAGTGCTCTATCCGATTTATCCCCGGTTATCCCGATGGGGTGAAAGGGCATGTGACCGCAATCGAATCAAAGCTGATAGACGGAATCGTCCATGACACCTCCTTTTTTTAAGACCGGCCCGGAGCGCCGCCGATTCAGGCGGATAAGGGTGGATATTCCGGCCAACATCCGTTTAGTTGACCAGGAAAATAAGACGCCGGCCTCCCAGTTCATCCCGGTCAGCGTGGCCAATGTTTCCACGGGCGGGGTGTATGTCCGGTCCAAACAGATATTCATCGACCGGGTCAACCTGGCTACCGCCGCCTTGATGTCGGACAATTTGCTCATAGAGGTGTCGATGACTTCACCCGACGGCGAGGTAGTCATCACCGAGTCCACGATTTGCTGGTACAATACCAGTTGGGATGAAGACCGGCAGACTATCATCTATGAAATGGGCCTGAAATTCATGGAACCTGACAGCCGGTTAAAAGGCGGAATAAAGAGGTTGATCAATGCCGTCACATGAGCCGGCATTATCGTTACTCTATCTTTGAACAATGCCTTGAGCTAGTCTCAACCTAAGATAGGAAAAGAATATGTTGCTGCGATTGATTATGTTTGTCGTGATCGGTTACATTTCATACCGGGCCGTAAAAAACGTTTTCGGAACCAGACAAGTGCCTCCTCCTCCACAATACAACAAAGGCATTGGTCACCCTGTAGAAGACATCATGGTCCAAGATCCTATTTGTCAGGTCTATGTGCCCAAAGGGCAGGCGCTGGTAGTGAAGACCAACGAGCAGCCCCATTATTTTTGTAGCCGGGAGTGCCGGGACAAATATCTCCAAAATAACTCTTGACCGTCTGCCCGGTCCTGTCTTAAATTTGTCCGGTAATCTGCGGTCATGCTTTCTTAATGACTGTTACAATCCGAGGTGGTCGGGATAAAGAAAACAAAAAACCCGGCCCAGGTTGAATGAATTTGGTTGCAAATTGCTAAACTCGGTCTAAAATAACTCTGATCTACCTACGAGCTGTGAGCCCGTTTAGGTAACCGTCAAAGGAGTCCACCTGAATGAAATTTTTTATCGATACGGCTAATATCAATGAAATAACTGAAGCACTTAAAACGGGTTTGGTTGATGGAGTGACCACCAATCCTTCTCTGGTGGCTAAAGAGAAAAAACCGTTTCAAGACCTGATCAAAGAGATTTGCTCGATTGTGGATGGACCTATCAGCGTTGAGGCCGTCAGCCAAAAGGCCGAGGACATGGTCCCGGAAGCCAGACAACTGGCCTCAATCTCGCCTTGTGTCGTGGTTAAAATCCCCATGACCATTGAAGGCATTAAAGCCACCAAGATTCTGACCCAAGAAGGAATCAAGACCAACGTTACGCTGGTGTTTTCCCCGCTGCAAGCTTTGTTGGCCGCCAAGGTCGGAGCAACCTATGTTAGTCCGTTTGTCGGCCGGCTCGATGACATTGCCGCTTCGGGAATGGAACTGGTCTCTCAGATATTAACGATTTATGAGAATTACGGATTCAATACGGAAGTAATTGTGGCCAGCGTCCGCAACCCCATTCACGTCTTGGAGGCGGCCTCCATGGGCGCCCACATCGCGACTATTCCATTTAATGTGATATCTCAATTGGCCAACCACCCGCTAACGGACAAGGGACTCCAAAAGTTTTTGGAAGACTGGAAGAAGGTAACTCAAAGCTAACACCAATCGGCGTGGCCGGCCACTTCATTTTAGATACAATATCTGCCGACGCCATTGGTATTCTGCAGTGAACTCATTCTGGGCAATCTATATGAAGCTCCATCACGCTGATCAAATGAATTCGCAGCCTAAGAAACCTGGGTGGAATATTTTCCACAGGATGGCCGGGTTAGGATTTGTCGCCTTGGCGGTCGTAGTGTTGGGTACATGTCCGGTCTGGGGAGAAATCTACAAGTACGTGGACGCCTCTGGAGTTATGCACTTTTCCAACGTTCCCGTATCTCCCAAATACCGGGTGTATATGCGCGGCGCTCCGGCCTCCTATTACCCGGCGATAAAAATATCATACGATTCCAATAAGTTTGATGATGTCATCCTCTCCGCGGCCGCCTATCATGACCTGGACCCGGCTCTGGTCAAAGCCGTAGTCAAGGCTGAATCAGGCTTTAACCATCAGGCCGTCTCGCCTAAAGGGGCCAAGGGGTTAATGCAGTTGATGCCCCAAACGGCGATGGAGATGAACGTCTTAAACACTCTCGACCCCACAGAGAACATTTTCGGCGGCTCTCGCTATCTTAAGGGCCTGATTTATCAATTTAGTAATGACCTAAGGCTGGCCCTGGCGGCGTATAATGCCGGACCGGAGCGGGTCGTCCAATATAACTACTCCATCCCCCCTTACGCCGAAACACAGGAATACGTGAGAAGAGTTTTGGGATATTACCAGAGTTACAAGTCCAACAATTCGGCTTTCAGACAAGTCGCCGCCAAATAATTACCTATTTTTCCCAGAGGATGCTGTGTCGGAAGGAAAAGTTAAACGGGTCAGCAACTGGAATATTGCCAATTGTGTGACCATGTGCCGGATACTTAGTATTCCCCTGGTTATTGTTTGTCTTCAGTCGCCGGGCAAGCTGCCCAATTTTTTGGCTGCCGTCTTTTTTATTGTCGGCGCGGGCACGGACGTACTGGACGGGTACCTGGCCAGGCGGCGGAATATCGTGACCAAGCTAGGTAAGTTGTTAGACCCGCTGGCGGATAAATTGCTTGTCTCGGCCGGTTTGATTATGCTCATCCCGCTGGGCCGGGTTCCGGCTTGGGCCGTATTTGTGATCATCGCCCGTGAAATATCAGTCACCGGGCTAAGGGCCATCGCCGGGGCTGAGGGCATCGTGATTCAAGCCGAAAGCCTGGGTAAGGTCAAGACACTGGCTCAAACCGTAGCCACTGCCGTGTTGATGGTCCATTATCGATACTTCCATGTAGATTTCCATTATTGCGGGATGATCCTGTTTGTTGCCGCCTTCGTCTTGACAGTCTGGTCCGGTGTCAGCTATTTTAAAACCTTTCTGTCGTTGTTTCACCCGACCACCGGCCAAGATTAGTTTTTTTTTCGCATTGGTGGGCCGGAACCGTGATCATTCCGGTCGCTTTGGTTTTGGGATTCAACCTAGACGGGAAAAGAGAAATTAATATTGACTTTG
>JADFXY010000346.1:0-2164 GCA_015233355.1 Deltaproteobacteria bacterium
CAACAGACTACGGATGTCTCCACGTTTGATCTCATCAATAAGCATCGCTCCAATGACCGGGACAACATACATCCTCAAAACATCACGGTATCGTTGATAGGTGGAATGCCGCCGCATGTGCTTTATGTATCCCTCCAGCCATTGGTCGGCGTAGTCTTTGAACAGTGGGGTCTTCGGCTTATCATTCTTGTCCACCAGGCCGCAATCGTTCAAGGTAAGCTGCGCCTCGATCTTCTTGGCCACATCCTGAGCCATTTTTTTGTCCCGGCCAATCTTCTTGGCTTTCCGCTTTCCGTCGTGGTCAATGAACACCCACCAGATACCAGACCCTTTGGGCTTCTCTCTGACCTTCACCGCCATATAGGTACCTCACTTTCACCCCTGTGATAGTATCCTTGCGGGCAGGTGGTCAGGGTCACCACTTTTCGGCTCCGGTTGCCTATCCAGCAAGGTGAATGGTTGCATCTTAATTGATTATTTCCCCGCATTCAAGGAAAAGCGTCTGGTGTTTTTCCTTTATTCAGCGTACAGTCTCCGGCCGTCGCAACAACACCGGGCCGGATAAAGGGAGGAAGGCTCTCATCTATCCTTCCGCCGGTGTCGCCGGCTGGTTCCAATCTCCGTGAATGTATCGGGCGTACATCCCACATGTTTCGTCAATCCGGTCGTTCATGTCCTTTAGCACAGGCTCAGAAATTGCCAGGTTCAAGTGTTCTTCCTCGAATGCTGCCACATAAATCAAATGGCCTAAACCTTGGAGGTAGTCCAATTGCTTCAAAATTCCTTGCTCTAGTTGATCCTTGGTCATGGCGTTTAGGCGGTTCTCAAATTCTGCGTCTCGGTCAAATGTGTACTTCTTCATGATTTTTCCTCCTCCACAAAACGAGACCGGCGGTTCAACGAGCGCCTCTTAAGGTGCCCGATAAAAGCACCTCGCCCATGCGTCACCACATAGGCACACTCATCAAATCGCCGGTCAATTTTTCTGGAAATAGAAATAGCCACTAACGGGTGACAAGCCGTGTTTGGGTTTGCTTCTTCGCAGAGCCAGATTGACACAGGTGGGGTGAGGATGTCAACATTTATTCCGGGCCGGGGCTGCCCGGTCAAACAAAATCTTACATGAGATTGATCTTGCATTTTTCGGCAGACCTCGGCATAATAACCTCGGGAGGCACCACATGGAATACTTCGACACGCTGTCAGTTTACGATCAGTTACGAGGTGCCCGGTTTGATGAAGAAGCCTGCCGGGTGCTGTCCAATATTTTCCGGGACACCCAGAAGCAGCAACTTGAGCTATTGGCGACAAAAAGGGACGTTGAAGAAATCAAAGGGAGTATTGAAGCGTTGCGTCTGACGACTCAGCGGGATATTGAGGAATTTAGACAGGAAACCAAGAAAGACATCGAGGTGCTTCGGGCTGAAGTAAAAAGAGACATCGAGGTGTCCGGTTCCAACACAATCAAGTGGGTTGTCGGTCTACTCCTTGCTCAGTCGGCTCTAATTATCACCGCCATCAAGTTTCTGAAGTAGGTCTGGTTGGCTCCGCAAAATTCCGCCGCCAGATTCTGCCATCCCCCCCTGTGTTCAATCTCGTGCCGGGCCTCGGCTACACCCCCTACGGCCTCTAACCGGGCATAGCACCGCCAAACAACAAATTAGAGCCCCACATAGGCTGTTTGGGGGGTTCCAGGGCGCAGCTTGAGATCCTCTGCCCGAACGTTTGGCAACTGGTTGGTGCGGAACATGGCTGGAAGTAATCTGATCGCGTAACATTGCCAATATACTTTATATCCTTGTTTGGCAAGTAGCTACAGAATAACTGATATGTATTTTGCATTTTTCAAATAACATAATGTTATGAATTTTGAAGCAGGGTGGTTGAAGGATTTGTGCCACAATTCGGCCAGGTCCGTTAGCCGGGTGATTAACTCCTCCTGGCAAGCTCGGGCCAGGTCAATCGGTCCATCGGATAGACAACTCTTCCTTTATTCAGACCCCGCTTTTGCGGCTCTCTTGAACAACCCCGACACGGTTGATCTTACCCATTGGCCGCCCCTGGGACCAGGTACACCGGCCTGGTTCAATCGGTCGGCGATCTCAGGTTGTTTTACATCCTGGGCCGCCCAAGAGGCTATCAAGGGCAGTAGGGCGTCGGCCAT
>JADFXY010000346.1:2185-3037 GCA_015233355.1 Deltaproteobacteria bacterium
GTCAGCCTGTCTTTGATCTCGGCCAGGGTCCGGGCGTCGTCTGCATCAACGTTAGTGTATTCAGACTTGATCTTAGGTAATACATCAACGTCACTGGTTTCATAGTTAGCCGTAGGTGCTACAGCGTCGTCAGCATCAACAGGGGGTTTCATGTAACGCTCGGACCAATGTCTGGGGCTGGCCTGATCACCGTCAGCATCAACGTTGCTGGTTTCCGATTCCGCCGCCGGTGATACATCACCGTCAGTGCATTTATACTCGGATATAGGTAATACATCAACGTTAATGGTTTCAGAGTTGGTAGCAGGTGCTACAGCAACGTCGCTGTATGGCGACTGGATTGTAGGTGCTGCATCAACGTCACTGCTCACGCTATGCCCAGAAAGATGGTGAGTGACGTTAGCCGGAATATTCCCATCAAGGTTAGTCTGGTCGTTAGCATCAACGTTAATGGTTTCCGACTTGGCTATAGATACTGCATCAACGTCGCTGTAGTCATATTCATACGCAGGTGATACAGCAACGTTAATGGTTACAAGCTCTCGCAGCTTTCTCACCTCATCCAAAATCTGCCGGTTCTACTCGGCAACTCGGCTTTTGGTCGATAATAGGCATTTTGTTGAATAATAACCTTGAGCTACAAGGCCGAGTGGTCTACTCGGCAATCCGAGTTCACTCGGCAAAAAAAAGACTGGAGAAAGTCGAATGATCAACCTGACGGCGATTGAACAACTGTTCCGTGAGCTATCAGAACAAAGCACGACCGGGATACATCCACCTTTGGGGTCATCCGGTGATGAGGGCGCAGCGGCTATGGACCCGGCCCAGGTATTAACCACATTCGCCGCCCCG
>JADFXY010000346.1:3086-4258 GCA_015233355.1 Deltaproteobacteria bacterium
CCACATTGACTGAGCAGGCATTCGAGGAGTTGCCAGAACACCGGCTGGCCGAATTCAAGTCCATGACTGGTATCCGGCACAAACACGGCTGGTGCGACATCACACGGAGACCTGGCGGCGATGCCCGGATCAGAGCAGCGTTCAATCAGGTCTATAATTCGATGCTGGTGAACAAAGAAAAGTTTCTGCCGTGGTTTGGAGACCAAACCAGGCCGTGGTGGCATGGCCTGGAACAAACGATAGATCAATAACCATTTGCCAAGGAGGGCGAAATCATGAGTGACGAAACAGAGTTGGGTGCAAAGGAAGAACGTAAAATGAACAGATTCGGCAGATTTGTAGGGCCGGAGGACAGAAAAGTCGAAAATGAGGTTCTTGCATTAGAAAACGCTGTCATAGCCCGACATGTTTATCGGTCAGGCCCGGCACCCAACTACCGTACTTTTTGGCTCAAAGCGGTTGACGTGTTAATGACTTGTTTCCCAAGTTGGCTTACTACGTTGGAACGTAATGCTTTACGGTCAATCCAAGACATATTTGAGGATGTCAAAAATCCCGATTTATCCCTGGCTACCCGTTGCGTAATTTTTCAGATCGCTCAATGTCGGCTTGGATCATATCTTTCTGATTGGGAAATGTATGAACTCTAAGCAACAACCCCGGTTGACCCCGGTTGACCGGGGGGCGGGCACCTATTTTTTACTCGGATGGTCCCAAGGCCGGTACTCGATGGCCATGCCCATCGAACCGGGGAGGGACCCAACCATTTGGAAATACTGAAGCAAGCACCTTTTGTCCTTATAATATCATATGTATAGGGTGAGCGGGCGGGAGCCGTTCCGGGTTCGGATGGGACCCAAGAGGGGTCGGGGGGGGTGCGTCATAGATAAATATAAATGATACAAGATACTTGAACAATTTTATGACGCAGTGCGGCGGGACTTAAACGGGCGTTATGGCCAATAAGACAACAAGCTAATATAATTGAATAAAATACCGAATTCTGTAAACCAATAATTAACCTGTTTTTAAGGGACACAAGATATGTCAAACAATCAAAATAGTTGCAGCCAATTTGAAAGTTGTTCAGCCAATCTTTGCCCTTTAGACCCTGACCTTGAGCGCCGGATCTGGTACATTGGTGAGCCTATCTGTACGAGCCGGACCAACGG
>JADFXY010000346.1:4363-4791 GCA_015233355.1 Deltaproteobacteria bacterium
GAAGCCACGAGAACTTTCGGACCAACAAAGGCAGGCGATAGCCAACCGGCTCTCACGCTGGCAGTTCAAGAGGTCGTCTGAAGCGATGGAGAGCCGTTTTTGTACGGCTCTAACGGATAGATGTGCCGAGGCGAGGTAATCCTTCGTCCAGGCGGCATGGTGCATAAACGACTGCACAGCGGCGGATTGTCGGCCTCCCCCCGATAAAGGAAGCCCCCAACCTGTGTTCATCGCCTTGTAGGCCGGGCTATTCTTGACATTCTTCCAAAACTACATTAACGTTGATGTAGACCATTGACGTTGATGATTACGGAGGATTAAGACCATGGCAAAAAGTGAGCTTGAACGAAACAGGGATTGGGCGGAAAGGCGGCTGGCCGGAGGCGGGAAGCGATTGACGGTTCTCTTGGACGGTGAGGCCGTGGCGG
>JADFXY010000347.1:0-4773 GCA_015233355.1 Deltaproteobacteria bacterium
TGATCAGCTTCCGGTAGTCATCCAAGAAGCCGATTGCCCCAAGACCCAACATAACGAACAAACACACCCAGATATAGTAGATCTCCAGGTTGGCCCAAAGTAAAGTCGAGACGGCCACGGCGAATAGAATGATGACCCCGCCCATCGTCGGTGTGCCCGCCTTGGATTTATGGGAGGCTGGTCCGTCATCCTGAATATACTGTCCAATTTGGTAGAATCGGAGTTTCCTGATCGCCCAAGGAGTAACGATCAACATCAGAATCATGGCCGTCAATGTGGCGGAGATAGCCCGAAAGCTGATGTACCTAAAAACGTTGAAGGCGCCCAAAGTGCTCGATAAGCCGTGTAACCAGTACAACAAGATTCTCACCCCTTAACTAATAAGCGCGGAAACGACCTTATCCATCGTCATTCCCCGTGATCCTTTTATTAGAATATAATCGCCTTGCTTCACCATTTTTCTTATCTCGGCGGCCATGAGCAAGTGATCATCACCGCCCTTGACGCGGCCCCGGTCCATTCCCGCTCCGACTGCCGCGGCTCCGGCCATTCCGGCCATAGGGCCATAGAAAAAAAAGTAATCGATCTTCAAAGCGGCGACTAACCGACCGATCGCCTGATGGGCCGCCTCAGACTCAGAACCCAGCTCCAGCATGTCCCCCAGGACCACTATCCGGCGGCCGGGAACGGTCATTTCAGCCAGGGTCTGGATGGCCGCGGTAGTGGATACCGGATTGGCATTGTAGGTGTCGTCTATCACCACGGGTCCCTCCGGCATGGTGATCAATTCCATCCGCCGGCTGAAAGGCCGATAGCTTTCCAGTCCGGCCTGGATATCTTCCACCGGCATGTCCAGGCAGTATCCGGCGGCAGCCGCAGCCAGGGCGTTAATCACATTGTGACGGCCCAGCACGTTCAACCTGATCTCTGCAGATCCGGAAGGAGTGCCAAGCTGGAACCGGGAGCGGCCATCGGTCAACACCTCGATCCGGCCGGCCCGAATTTCGGCTTTGGGGCTGGTCCCATATGTCATCTGCCGGGCCCCGGCCCGAGCCGCCTGCCCCATCACCAGGTGATCGTCGATATTGACCAAGGCAACGGCATCCGGACGTAATCCGGCGAATAGTTCACCCTTAGCCGCGGCTATGGCCGCCACATTCTTCATGCTCTCCAGATGGGCCGGGCCGATGTTGGTGATCAGGCCCAAATCCGGATCGGCGATGTGGCAAAGCCGGGCGATTTCACCAGGAAAAGACATGCCCATTTCTAAAACGGCGGCCTCCGTATGGGCTGAGAGATCAAATATCATCAGGGGCAAGCCAATAAGGTTGTTCAGGTTACCCCTGGTCGTCCGGGTTTGGTACCGCCTCTCCAAAATCCGGCCCAGCATCTCTTTAGTGGTTGTTTTCCCGTTGCTCCCGGTAATCCCGACTAATTTCATGCGAAACCGGCGCCGGTAGCCGGCGGCCAGATCACCCAGGGCGGTCAAGGTATCCGGAACCATGATCACCGGAAATTCAGGCGGAATCCCCTCCGGAAGGGACCCTCCTTCGGCCACCACGGCACAACCAGCACCTTTGGCTGCCGCCTGGGCGACGAAGCTATGTCCATCAAAATTTGGTCCGGACAAGGCGAAAAAGGCAGATCCCGCTTGCAGACTTCGAGAGTCTGTGGATACTCCGGTCAAGGTCCGGTCAATTGCCGCCGGCAACCAGGTCCCCTTAGTCGCATCAATGACATCGGTCACCGTCAAATGGTCCAATCGGTCACCGCCTCAGGTTGATTGTTTAGTCCGGATGATTGCCTCTGTTTGGCCGCCTGCTCCACCTCCAGGCAATCGTCGAAAGAAATCTTCGTCTTCCCGATAATTTGATAGTCTTCGTGCCCTTTCCCGGCCACAAGGACGATATCCCCGGCCTCGGCCAGGTTAACCGCAAACATAATGGCTTCCCGGCGGTCCGGGATAATGGTGTAGCCTCCCCTCTTGATCAGGGCATCGGCCTCATCCCGGCCGAATATAGTCACTTTTTCGTCCGTGATACCGGCCGTAATCTGATTGATGATGTTCATCGAGTCTTCCGTCCGAGGATTGTCCGACGTGATCACCGTCACGAAGCTGAATCGGGTGGCCACTTCGCCCATAATGGGTCTTTTGCCCCGGTCACGGTCACCGCCGCATCCAAACACGGTGATGATTCGATGACCCAGCTTTCGCAACGATTTCAGGACACCTTTGAGCGCCTCGCCGGTGTGGGCATAATCCACAAAGACTTTTAAGCCGGATCCATTTAAATTGACCCGTTGGAGACGGCCCCGAACGTAAGGCACCTCTTCAAGTCCGGCCTTGATCTCATCCAGTCCAATGCCCAAGACGTTGGCAGCCGCGGCCGCGGCCAGGTGATTATAGATATTGACCTCACCGACCATGGGCGAACACAGGTCGAATTCCCCGTTGGGACAGATGATCCGGGCCGAGAGACCATCCACGTCGGCCTTAACCGTTTTAGCCCGGACCTGACACCCCCGCTCCAGACCGTAAGTTACCACTTTCCGATTTAGTGATTTTATGAGTTGCCGGCCCCAGGAATCATCTGCATTAACTACGGCCCGCCCGCGGCCATCCAGGTCTCCGGGCAGCAGATAATCACCGAAAAGTCTCTTTTTGCATTCAAAATAAGTTTTAAAATCACCATGATAATCAAGATGATCGCGGCTTAAATTGGTAAACACGGCCACGGCGAACCGGCAACCGTCTACCCGGCCCAAGTCCAGGGCGTGAGATGATACTTCCATAGCCACATGCGTGACCTTGTCATCGACCATGGATTTGAAGATCCGTTGCAGGTCCAACGACTCCGGGGTGGTCAAAGAACTAGGCAAAACCATGTCACCATAATGACAATCAATGGTGCCCAGGACCCCCGGCCGGCGCCCGGCCTGCTTCAAAATGGATTCCAGCAGGTGGGCCGTGGTGGTCTTACCATTTGTTCCTGTAATCCCAACCAGGACTAGCTGTTCCACCGGATGCCCATAGAACCGGCCGGCCAGTTCGGCCAGCGCCTTTCGGCTATTAGCCACCAAAAAGGCGGGCACCCCGTGGGGTAAAGCCGATTTATCTTCACAAATGACCGCTTTCGCCCCAGCCAGTACCGCCCGCCCAATAAACTTGTGCCCATCCGTTTCATGACCCTTAATCGCCACAAACAGGCTACCGCGGGCGGTCTGTTTAGAATTATGACTGATATCGGTAATCTCTAAAAACGGATCGCCAATGAATTCCCGGATTTCTATCGTTTCGAGGATTTCTCTCAAATTCATGGCCGCCCCAGCCGTCGGGAGATGCAAGTCCACATCGTTATTGATGGTGCGATACATCACTACCATCCGGATCATCCGATAATTTTACCGAACACACCTTGACCTTGTCCAGCGGCACCCCTGGTGACGGATCCTGCTTGACCACCCAACCGGAACCATCTACCGACAATTTTATATCGTGCCCTTGAAGGCGCCGAATCACCTGTCTTACCGACAGGCCCCGCAAATCCGGCATAGTGGTGATTCCGTCATCGGTGGCCAGTTCCGAGGCCAGGGATTCAGAAACTTCTTTGACTCTAATCCGGACTCCAGGGGACCAATCCCCCGCGTCTTTGCCGGTTCCCAGCCCCTGGGCGACCTGGATACCCGTCGGCATGATATTTAGATACCGGGCCACTTGCCGGCCGATATCCCGGAATACAGGGCCGGCCACCAGCCCACCGTAAATCTGGCCAAGGGGTTCATCGATCATCACAAAGATGAGAAGCTTTGGTTTTTCGGCCGGGAAAAAACCGATGAAGGAAGAGATATATTTCCGTTTTGAATATTGTTTGGTTTCGGGGTCGAGTTTCTGAGAGGTTCCCGTTTTGCCCGCCACCTGATATCCATCGATAGCCGCGGCAGTGGCGGTGCCGCCCTCCTCCGTGACTTCAGACAGAATTTTAATCATCTTGGCTGAATTTGCCTGGCTGATGACTCGTCTGACCGGCTGCGGGCCGAATCTCTTAACCACTCGACCTTGCGGGTCGGCCACCATTTTAACCAGGTAGGGTTTCATCAGCGTGCCGCCGTTGGCAATCGCCGAAAAGGCCGTGGCCATCTGAATCACACTAACCGACACACCCTGGCCGAAGCAGGCATTGGCTCCGTCAATCGGTCTCCAGGCAGCATAATTGCGTAATATGCCGCCGGATTCGCCCGGCAGATCGATCCCGGTTTTTTGGCCGAAGCCGAACTTGGTTAAGAATTCATGATAGTTTTTGAAACCGAGTTGATAACCGATCTTAACCGCTCCGATATTGCTTGAAACTTTAACTATTTGAGCCAGGGTTAGCGTCCCGTATTCGTGGGTGTCATGGACGACCCGGTTGGCCACCTGGTAAGCGCCGTTTTCGCAAAAGAACTGGGTGGTGGGTTGCACCCGGCCTGACTCAATAGCCGCGGCGGCCAGGAAAGCCTTCATGGTTGACCCTGGTTCATAGCAAAAGGTCAGGGCGGTGTTGGTATAATTTTTAGCAGGGTATTGGGTGTAAATATTCGGATTGAAGGCCGGGAAACAGGCCAAGGCCAGGATTTCGCCCGTATCAGGCTTCATCACCACCACGCTTCCCGATTTGGCTTTTCGTTTGATAACCGCCGAACTGAGCTCTTTCTCGGCCACGTATTGGACATTCTTATCAATCGTCAGGTGAATATTATTGCCGTTTCGGCACTCTAACCCCTGAGAACCTTCAT
>JADFXY010000348.1:0-4745 GCA_015233355.1 Deltaproteobacteria bacterium
AAATGTGTAACATCATAAACTTGCTGATAATAACTAAACCTGACGAATACAAAGACTTCTGTAACCAGTTTGGGTGCCCGATTCAGTCGGCTGAAACAGCGCGGCCTAAGGTGACTGTTCCACTTGTAGTCGCTCTCGCCCCACCGGTGCAGGCAAGACAGGTCAAGACGCAACTAACCGTCAGGCCGACAAGGCCGACAAAGAAACCTGAACAATCGGAGGAATCGAATGAAGATGAAACACCGGCTACAACCCCGACATCACCGCTGCCGCAACCTGGGACGCTCGCTGGGAAGGCGGTGGGGCGGCTGATGGCTTTAGGAGTCACAGATATCCTGCTATCCTTTATTGCCGTATTTGGCGTGATCTGCATTTTAATTCTGCTTTGGATCGTCTGGGAATTAACCAAACTTAGAAAAGCGTTTGAAATGTCCCCCGACAAGGATCCCAATTGGTTCGACCGCTCGTTCAAGAGTTTGAACGAAAAGCTTGGCCGGCTTGAGTCCGCGATTATTCAACAAATTGATTCGTTAAAAGAAGAATGGTCCCAATTGGTTGGCTCGCCGCAATCGACTTCGCCCAAAGCGCCGATCCAACGAAGGACGACCAAGCAGGACCGAGGAGGAAACGATACCGGTGCCAAATCTGGTGAGGTCAATATTCCGTACGGAACTCCACGCATAACGGCGAACAATGTAATCAGAGTCTCCACCACGACATCGTCTCCGAGGCCGTGGATCGAAAAAATCGCCGACGTACTCATCAGCCTCCCCAGTATTAAACATGTCCGTGAGGTTATGACCAATCAGAAGAAAGACGGACGAATTAGATCATGGATTATTGGAGAACCCGCCCGGGAGCCGAGCGCCTATAGGGAGTCATACTCCTTCACGGAGAAATCGGAAGGTGATTACCTGTTCGCCTTGATCGAGATGGACAAGACTTATCTCATTCCCATCATGTGGAACGGCCGTTACCCTACTGACAAATTAGAACAATTTTATACTACAGTTAGAAATGTTCCAGTTGAGCAAGTACGAGTTCCCACCCGTGTAATAATGGAGCCTTCCACGGTTGGCGGCCGCAGATATTTTACCATTGAACAGAAAGGAACGATCGCATGAGGATTATCCTGTTTGCCGTTACGGCGTTCGTCGCTCATATGATTTTGACTCCCTTTGTCTGGAGTCAGGTCTATGTGGAGTATTCGAAGGAGATGGTCCAGGTGATGAAGGACTCGGAGGCGGTGGATTTTGTCCGGCAAGTGGTGGCGGAGCAAAACACCGTCCTTTATGCCGGGCAGACACCTGGTAGCGGGACATCCCAGCAGGCGTCGCTTAGCCGAAAAGGGGCCGATGCCCTCCTGGATTGTTACGGTGATGATCGTCTCACCGCTAAATGCTACGCCGGTTATCAACTGGAGCGGGCCCCGGATGGCCGTCATTCAGTTAACTTCAAGTTTATCAGGTCGGCCGGCAGTTCATTGAGCGGGGTCGGCGCCCTGTTCACCTCTTATAAAGGCAAGATGAAAGATCTCAGGGAAATCCTGGCCGAGACCAGCCTGCCCTTTCATCTCCTCCATCAAAGCACCTCAGCCGGAAACAAGCTGTTCTATCTGTCTTTCTTGCCGGTTAAAGCTACCAGCCTGTTGGCCGGAATCCAGCCCTTTAGCCGAGACGCCGCCTTGCCCACCTGTAGCGCCTCCTGTGATGCCGGCCGCCGGGTCAATCTGCTTCAGAAGTGTTTTAAAGACCGGTATCCGGGCATCATCCAAGGCGTCCAGTACGTGTATCCCGACAAGGACATCTTGCCGGAGTTTATCGACTGCCCCAGCGGATCTTTCCCACCGGAGCCAAGTCTTTCCGACGAGTTGCTCATGCGGATGCCCTACACGGAAGAACGGTACTACAAACAACTGGTCAATTGCGTCAAGTCGGTCAAAGGGAGAGAGCCACCTGAGCCGAAATCGGACTCCGGAATTAAGCTTAAGATCAAAATGAATGTAATGCGGGCTAACCCGGAGCGGTTCAACGCCCTACCGGGTGAGGTGGCCGAGATGCTCACGTCGTTGGCCGGGGAGACCCGAGAGAAATACCTCCAACCCACGCAGAAGACCCTCACTTTAACCATTTCCAATTGCCGCTGATGGTGAGGGTGTCGGACAAAGAGTGTAACATAATGAAATATCAATTACTCCCGGTGATCTCGACCTGGGCGGCGAAGGCGTCGTCAGAGGCCGTCCGGGAGTTTCTTTTGGGCTGAGAGGCCGGCCGCCCCGGCCCTGGACACATCGGCCTAACCCTGGGTGAACACATGGATCTGATCCACTCGTTAATTTTCGGGATAATAAATTTTGACCTAAGTTCCTGGTATGAGATTTACACCAAGCACTCTCTCTTCTTTATCCACCTGATTTTGATTATTCTTCTGGTCGGCCACTGGGTTTACGCCATATTCAAATACTTTAGCCGGAATAGGTGGGAACTCCGGCAGGAACCCGGCCATGCGGAAAGATATGTGCGCCGAATCGACCAGGCCTATCACTTTTTCGCCGAACTATTTCTGCTGACCGGCCTGGCCGGCACCGCCCTGGTCATTCAAGACGTGCTGAAAAACGGAGAGCTAACCCGCCTAGAAATCATGTCCATCCGTCAGGGCATTGCCTTTAGCGCCGCCGGTATTACCCTGGCCGTCGTTTGCTATTTGTTGCGCACGATGCTGCTCTGGCTTTATCGAGGGGCGATGATCCAGGTTTATCGGCTGCGGACCAACCGGGAGACGGATCAAATAGATGAATTGCGGCCAATCAGAATGCTCCTGTCCCAAATGGTCGAGGGGCAACAGATGCCGGCCACGCCTTTGCAGGAGTTCACCCAGCAACTGGGCGAGCTTAAAGAGACTTTCGAATCGAGCCGGATACAGCAGCAATTTGCCTCGGAACTGGGCAAGGTAATTGAGCTGTGGCAGAACCAGTCGGAGGAGCGGCTGACCGTGTTGAAAGAGGCCGTCACCCAGGCCACCGGGATGTTGCAGGAAACGCAAAAGTTTCTGGACCGGCAGGTGGAACACTCCAACAAGTTCATGAGTCAATTGTCCGAGATGAAATTAGAGGTATCCCACACCGGGACCGGTATCCGGCAAAATATGGAAGCCCTGGTCAATGATATTACCCGAGTCCGGCAACAGTTCATTGAAGAAATCAAGCAAATCCCGCTGATTCTCAAGGAACACAGTCAGACCATAATCACTACCCTGACCCAGTCACAGGGAAATATCCTGGCTCGTTTCACCGAGCAGACTTCGGCCTATCTGCAATGCCATCGCGGGTACATCGACGATAACCGGGAGCTGATCAGGGCCTCCATCGACACCGCGGTAACCAAATCCCACGAATTGCTTCAGCAGTCAATGGAGGGATTAACGGCCTCCATGCACCACAGGTTGGAGCAGGAACATCAAGCTTACATGGAGAGAATAGGCAAGTATCACGGTCTGGTCGAAAGCGTGGAAGGTTCGGTGGACATCCGGGTCCAGGAGGCCGCTAAAGTCTTCAGGTCGGAACTGGATACGGTCCTGCAATATCATCGTAATCTGATGAGTCAAAACAAAGAGCGTGACGACGGGCTACTTAAAGCCTGGACCGGCTCCTTCCTACAACTGGAAAAGCTGGCGGAAGGGCAGTTTATCGGCAAATTCCAGGAGAGCGCCAACAGACTGAACAATGCCCTGGTCGGTTGCTGCACGACCGTGGTCAGGGCCCACAGTTCCTACCAGGCTTTGACTGAGCAATTGGTCAAGGCTCAAACGGCCACCCAAAAGGGTATGGAATCCAATGTCAAACTTCTGACCACCGAAAGGCAGGCCATAGACCAGCTAGCCGTTAAAATTCAAGAGATGGACGGGGCAATTCGGGTCATCGGTGATCCGTACCAGGTGTTCAAGCAGTGGATTTTAAATCTGCTCAACAAGAAGCTCTGGTGAAGTATCATGCCCATTCAAGACCGGATACTCCGTTATGTTTTTTCCGGAAAGTTACAACCCGGTATTTGAATCCGGTAACCTGCCCAATAGTCCCGGCGAGATAGACTATGATTAAGATGGAGCGAAACAGCATTTCCTGGATAGGCATCGCCGACTTATTTTTGTTCTTGTTCCTTTTTTTTCTGGCCGCCTACATCATGGCTGCGACTGAAAACAAGAGTACCACGGATTGCGCCGGAAAATTGATCCGGATGGAAAAAGAGAATAGGGAATTAAAGAAAAAAATAGCCGAACTTGAGCACGCCTTGCAACGGTGCCGGAAAGAGCTGAAAGACTGTCGGGAGGACCTGCGCCAGTGCCGGGATGACAATATCCGGGTCGGCCAGGGAAGATTCATCTCCGACAGCTTCGGAGCGGTGATCGGCCAGGCCCTGAACGCCTTGAATGAATTGAAGCAGCAAATGGAGGCGCGCAACTTTCCGGTTCAGATCGACCGGCGTCCCGACAGCCTGTTCTTTGACATGCAGGTTTTCTTCCGGCACGAGAGGTTGGATGTGACCAAGCAGGAGGAGCGCGAGGCGATTGTGATTATCGGGAAAGAGTTCCGCCGGATCCTGGATCAAAGGCATACCTTTAAGCTCAGGGAAGGCGAAGAACACACCTTCTATTTGCACGAGGTGATGCGGATCGTCATCGAAGGTCACACGGATGAAACGAAGAAGAACGAAATGGCCAACTTCTACTACTCCGCCGGCCGGGCCCAG
>JADFXY010000349.1:0-409 GCA_015233355.1 Deltaproteobacteria bacterium
ATGCGTCCATCAATCGGGAATTATCTGCTCTAAAGAGGATGTTTCACCTCGCGGCTAGACAAACGCCCCCGAGGGTGGACAGGGTTCCTTACATTGCCATGCTGAAGGAAAACAACGTTAGAAAAGGATTCCTTGAGCACGCGGAGTTTGTGGCGCTAAAGGACGCATTGCCGGATTATCTGAAGGGCGTTGCGACTTTTGCCTACAAGGTGGGCTGGAGATCTTCTGAAATTATCAACCTCACCTGGAAACAAGTTGATTTGAACCAAGGAATCGTAACTCTTGACGCCGGGGAGACAAAGAATGACGAAGCCAGAACGGTCTATCTGGATGACGAACTGGTGGAAGTTTTCAAGTTCCAATGGGAATTAAGAAAAACCCACAAGAATATCATTCCCTATGTTTTTCC
>JADFXY010000349.1:548-974 GCA_015233355.1 Deltaproteobacteria bacterium
ATCCCTGAACGCGTAGCCATGATGGTCTCTGGTCACAAAACTAGGTCAGTCTTTGACCGCTATAATATTGTGAGTGACGCCGACCTAAAATCAGCAGCCCATAAGCAAGATGCCTATCTCAAGTCTAACGAAGTTTTGGCGATGGGCACAATTTTGGGCACAGTGGCCAAATTAAGGCAAAAAAAAGGAGCCAACCCTGAAGGCTAACTCCTTGTATTTACTGGTGCCGAAGGTCGGAATCGAACCGACATGACCGCAAGGGTCGGGGGATTTTGAGTCCCCTGCGTCTACCAGTTTCACCACTCCGGCGGTTTGAGGTGATTATACGGAATAATTCCCTCATGTCAATAAAAAAACAAGAGAAGGGATAGATGGGCCATAACATGCCGTAAATACAGTCTATTTATGCCATTAGGTTCTCACCGG
>JADFXY010000349.1:1009-4740 GCA_015233355.1 Deltaproteobacteria bacterium
GGCGCCGTCGTCACCCCCACTCCAAGCGCCGCCCGGTCACGCCATCAAGAGGCCAGGATATTCCCTAAGGCGTTGCTTAAGTCAGGAAATGAAAATTCAAACCCGGCATTAACCAGCTTTCGGGGCAGCACCTTCTGACCACTTAAAAGCACCGAACCCAATTCCCCCATGACCAGGCGGATCATGAAGCCCGGCGCCGGCAAGAAGGACGGCCGATGAAGCGCCCGGCCTAAGCTGCGGGCCAGTTCCCGGTTTTGAACCGGATTCGGGGTGGTACAATTTAGAGGGCCGGAGATATTTGGATGATCCAGCAGCCAGATAAATATTCCGGCTAAATCTTGTTCATGGATCCAGGAAAACCACTGCTTGCCAGACCCCAGGGGCCCTCCTAAAAAGTGGTTAAACAAGGGAATCATCTGGCCCAATGCACCGCCATTACGGCCCAACACAATTCCAAACCGGCATAATACGACTCTGGCGTAACGCATAGCCTGCATCGCCTCGTTTTCCCAATCCCGGCAGACATGGGCCAGGAAATCAGTCCCGGGAGGAGTGTCTTCATCCACCTCCATATCTTCCCGGTCACCATAGTAGCCCACGGCGGAAGTGCTGAAGAGAAAGCGGGGAGAGCCTTCCGGGGCCCTTGAAAACGCTTCGGTGATGTGCCGGGTGGTCAGAATGCGACTGTCATAAATGCCTTGTTTGACCTCGTCGGTCCATCTGGTAAAGATATTTTGCCCGGCCAGGTTGATGACGCCGTCGCATTGGCTTGCGGTTTGCTGCCAGTCACCCGGTTTCAGCGGGTTACCTGTCACATAGGTGACATTCGGGTTGGGTGGGGGGCTGAGAGAAGACGAGCGGGTCAGGATAATCACCTGATGCCCCCGGCCGGTCAATTGGGATGTCAGGGTCCGACCGACAAATCCGGACCCTCCGGTGATGAGTATGCGCATGGAGGTCTCCTTTGTTTGCCGAGAAAGAATTGGTGGCCGGTCCATAGACCGAGTCATCCAGGTTCTCTCTGAAATCAGGCAAAAGAACCACCGCCTTAAAAATGTCCTTTATGTTCAAGATGAAATCAATTATACACGTTACGTAAGGAAGGAGCAACGGTTTTAAGGCCCGGTGGCGATTTTTATTGGCCCGCCTGGGATAGGAGAGACTTCATCCAGCATTCTTAAAATCATATCGGAAAAGGACGGAGACTTGAACTCGCGGCTCCCTCTTGTCATTTCGAGCGAAGCGAGAAATCTTAAGATTCCTCACCTTCGTTCGGAATGACAACGTGGGAATCGTTGCCTTTTTGGTTGATGCCTATGGCTGCTTCGTGTGGGCTTTTTTAAGACACCGGAATTCAGCACAGGATTACTAAGATAGTTTATTTTCCACCGAGGAGAAGATGGAAGCAGAAGCTACGAAGGAGATATTGCTTGTGGCGCTGGGGGGGAATGCCCTGATCGGCAAAGGGCAGGCAGGTGAGGTAACGGAACAACTGGATAACTTAAAGCTGCCCATCAGACAAATTGTCCATCTCTCTCAGGAATATAGCGTAATTATCACCCATGGAAACGGCCCCCAGGTGGGCAACCTGTTGTTACAGCAAGAAAGCTGTGAAGATGTGCCGCGGTTGCCTTTGGAGATCCTGGTGGCTCAAACGCAGGGGTGGATCGGCTATATGATCGAATCTACGCTAGACAACGAACTGATGGCCCAGGGGTGGGACTCGGAAACATATCTTGTCAGCCTTATCAGCTATGTCGTCGTGGACGAGAATGATCCCGCCTTTCTCCACCCGTCAAAACCCATCGGCCCGGTCTACTCTGAGGAAAAAGCGGCGTTGCTCCCTTTTCCGACGGTTAAGACGGCTAAAGGATATCGGCGGGTGGTGGCTTCTCCCTGCCCGGTAACTATTGTGGAAAAGCGGGAAATAAAGAAATTAATCGGACAGGGGTTCATTGTCGTTTGTTGCGGCGGAGGCGGCATCCCAGTGGTCCGAGAGGGCCGAACCTTTAACGGCGTGGACGCGGTCATAGACAAAGACCTGGCCAGTGCCAAACTGGCTGAGGAAGTGGGAGTGGACGTGTTCATAATAGCCACCGATGTGGCAGGAGCCGCGCTGAATTATGGTCAACCCGATGAACGCTATCTGCGTCGGATGTCCGTGACTGAGGCTGTCTCACATCTTGCGGCCGGCCATTTCCATCCCGGCTCGATGGGACCTAAGGTGGAAGCGGCGGTAGAATTCATCCACCGGGGGGGGAAGCGGGCCGTCATCACCTCCATCGAGGCCATCGAACAGGCTGTCAAAGGCCGGGCCGGGACAGAGGTCGTCAGGGACTAACCGGCTTCAGGCCGGGTTGACCATGGCCCGTTTCGATTTTATAAAGAAATACCCGACGATGCCAAAGGTGACCAGGGGCGAACCCCAACTCGGGACTTCATGACCAAAGCTCTCGGCCACCATAATCAGGCCCAAGAAAAAAATGGAATACATCGCCCCATTCTTAAGGAAGAGGTATTTCTTGATCCTGTCGATATTTCTTATTGTAAATTCACGAACAACAAAAGCGCCCAGGCCGTTTCCCAGCAGGATCAACGGAACCGACAGAGTGAAGGCGAAGGCGCCCAGGACACCGTCAATGGAAAAAGTGGCGTCGATCACCTCCAGGTAAAGAACCTTACTGATATCGGACAGGTCTCGTTTGCCGTCCAGAAGATTTCTTTCGCTGTCTTCGGCGTTCATTTTAAAAGCCTGCGTAATAACAAATGCCGTTGCTCCCACCACCGCTCCAAAGGCGATCTTATCATTCTTGGCCATCGCCGCCCAGATCAGGATAGCCAGGATAATAGAAACTACGGCATAGAACCACGCACCATGGGCATAGAAAAATGATTCCCCCCACAGTCCATAGTTTTTCTCTTCCAGGAACAACCAGTGGAAGAAAAGCAACACCAGAAAGACTCCCCCTCCCATCAACAGGACCGGGGCCGATCTCTCCACCGCCCCTTTCACCTCCGGGTCGTTACTAAAAGTGGCGGTAAACGCCGCAAGGGGCCCAATCCCCGGCGTGGCCATCCAGACGATGAACCAGGGCAACAAGGCCCGGACAACAAAAACGGCTATCACCAGGCCGTAAATCAGGAACCACCTCCGGGCCCGGGGACTCATGGTGGATAGAACTTCGGCATTGATAATCGCATTGTCTATCGAACAGGCACAACCCGGAGACGATGAGAAGCATTGATAACATATTCATATTGGTCACCTAAGTGAATAGTTGCTTGTTAATGGTTACTGGTTGAAGACGGCCGGCAGCCGGGTCATCTCGAAAAAAGAGAATTATGACCGGTCGAGGTATATCTGAAGAGCACCTATCAAGGGACGCCGGCGAAGGGCAATACATCTTTTCATGATATACGGAAGCGACACCGGGTACAAGGTTTTTCTGTAACCAGGTTAAGGCTGAGGCGGGTTTTGACGATCACGGTGTGAGTGTCTATCCCTTCAGGCCGGACATAACTCTTGACGCGATTACCGCTAATATGATAACTTATCAAGTTCGGCCCGGCGTGAGCCGCTGTAGATGTAACCCAGAGTGTTTAATGATGAACCCAGTAAACCGCAAAGGAGTGTCTCGATGAAGGCCCTACTGGCCTTGGAGGATGGAACGGTTTTTGAAGGTACCTCGTTTACCTGCGCCGGAGAAGCTGTCGGCGAGGTGGTATTCAAT
>JADFXY010000034.1:0-19991 GCA_015233355.1 Deltaproteobacteria bacterium
GACCGGGCGGAATTGCAGGTATCTGGAGCCTCGACAGCTCCAATAATTTATCGACCTACAAACAATACGGCCCTTACACCGGCTGGACGCCGGTCAGTGGCCAATAGATCGGTAGCAGCAGGAATGAGAGGTATGACCTGATGGAAGATTTGAGGAGAAGAAAACGAAAAGGTTGAAGATGTAACATTCCCGTTGGGTGCCGAGAGGCAGGGCGGCATCTCGCCAAACGCCCCGGCGCCTGACGTCAATTGGCGTAACAAGATCACGGGGGGTCGGTTTGTGTTTCATGAATGGATCGGTCGTTTCCTCCATGGCCTCTTTGGTCACCGTCGTTGACTTGAACTAGAAAATGCAACTTTTGTTCGGCCAGTGAGTCACAACGGCGGGAAAAAATAATGAGGGCTCAGCCTAAAGCAGTCCCAAAAGCCTTGCCGGTTTAATCCGGTGGGGCTTTTTTTGTGCCGGACAAGAAATAGTAATGTTTTGAACATGCCTTGTGCCCGTGGCATTTTGTTTTCGGAACATTTAATTTGCTTCAGCCATATTTGTTATGTTAAAATTTAACCATTGATACAGAAGCGTCAGGAAAACCTCCGGTTGTGGTGCAGATTGGGCGGGGTGAGGTCTTTTGATTGAATGCCGGGATGGATTTATGGGTAAAGGTGGATTGCGGCTGTCCCGACTACTTCTATGGCTCAAACCGATTAGGGAAGCATGGACGGTTTTGTTAGGTGAGGCAAGGTGATGCTGTCTTTCCAAAGAGTCAGGTCGGTTGGTATCACGGATCATCAAGACTTGGCGGGGCGTTTTGCCGGTTTTCGGCTCACATTAATTCAAAAAGGAGGACATACCATGGCAAATAAGTTAAGACGATTATTTATATTTTTTTTGTTTTTGGGTTTGTTCTTCCCGCTGAGTTCCATGGCCGTGCCGGTAACTCGCACCATGATAGAACAAGCCGGAAACACACATATCCTGGTCCAAAATCAGGTTGAACGATCAGGTCATGTTAAGCGGGGAATTCCATTTTATCAAGATCGATCCATTGCCTCCATCGATGAACTTAAGAATAGCCAGGGAGATACCCTGGCCTATGTTTTAGCTTTGTCTCCAATTGGTTATGTCGTCCTCGCAGTAGATACCGACATAACTCCGATTATCGCCCAGTCGCACGGCAGCAATTTTATTTGGGAAGATTCTCCAGAAAATGCTTTACTTCACCTGGTCACCTGGGACATGGAAAACCGTCTCAAAGCCCTACCCATAACCAATACAAGCGAAAAACAAGCAAATAGATTGCGTTGGGAAAATTACACAGCGTCAGACGGTGCGCTTGTGTCACAAATAACAAGAGCCACCACCTATGGGCCTCTGATCACCGCCGCAACCTGGAATCAAGGTTCACCATATAACACCTACTGCCCCATTGATCCTGTAACCAGCCAAAGATCCGTCACCGGTTGCGTGGCCACGTCAATGGCCCAGATTATCAATTATTTTCAATATCCTGGGTCAGTAACGTTCACAGCGGGTGATAATTATACCACGTCGACGAGGCATATCAGTATTACCGCCGTTACCGCCAATATCGCCGCCATTACTTATCCCGCCTCCAATGATATGGCGGCCCGTCTTTCTTTCGCTTGCGGTGTTTCTGTTTATATGGACTATACCAGCAGCAGTTCCGGCGCCTCCTTGTATTACATGGCCTTAGCGCTCAAAAACAAGTTTGGTTATGTCTCTGCCACGGATAGATATCCTTTCAGCGCCACAGTTTATCCAACAATTCAGAGCAACATAAAAAATCAACAGCCTGTGAATTTAGGTATTACCGACAGCGGCGGCAACAATGGACACTCTATCGTCTGCGACGGCTATAATGACGGTACCGGGCAGTATCATCTAAACTATGGCTGGGGTGGTTCTGCGGATGGTTGGTATAGCCTGCCGTCCGGCATGCCCGCAGGATACTCGGTTGTTACTGATGCCGTGACGGATATCAAGCCAAGTAGTACGCCGGCTCCGACACCCACGCCGACTCCGACACCCACGCCGACTCCGACTGGAAATTATAATTTCGTCTGGGTGGGACCGGGCGGAGCCGCCAGCATTTGGACCCTCAACAGCTCTAATAATTTATCGACCTACGTACAATACGGCCCTTACAGCGGCTGGACGCCGGTCAACTTCAGCAAGAACCCATCCGATTCAACGAAGAGAACCCTGCTCTGGGCGGGAACGGGCGGATATGCAAGTATCTGGACTCTCGACAGCTCCAATAATTTATCGACCTGCGTACAATACGGTCCTTACAGCGGCTGGACGCCGGTGAGCTTCACTTATAACCCATCCGATGGCACGAGAACCCTGCTCTGGAAGGGACCGGGCGGATCTGCCGGCATCTGGACCCTGGACAGCTCCAATAATGTATCGGCCTACAAACAATACGGCCCTTACACCGGCTGGGCGCCGGTGAACTACAGCTATAACCTTTCTGATGGAACGAGAACCCTGCTCTGGGCGGGACCGGGCGGATCTGCCGGCATCTGGACCCTGGACAGCTCCAATAATTTATCGACCTACATACAATACGGCCCTTATAGCGGCTGGACGCCGGTGAGCTTAAGCTATAACCCATCCAACGGAACGAAAACCCTGCTCTGGGCGGGAACGGGAGGATATGCAAGCAACTGGACCCTCGACAGCTCCAATAATTTATCGACCTACACACAATACGGCCCTTACAGTGGCTGGACGCCGGTCAATGGCCAATAAGATCGGCAACTGCAGGAATGAGAGGTATGGCCTGATGGAAGATTTGAGGAGAAGAAAACGAAAAGGTTGAAGATGTAACATTCCCGTTGGGTACCGAGAGGCAGGGCGGCATCCCGCCAAACGCCCCGGCGCCTGACGTCAACCGGCGTAACATGACCACAGGGGTGGTCGGGTTGTGGTTCATGAATGTCCCGGTCGTTTCTTCCATGGCCAACGTATCCGCCAACGTCGACTTGAATTGGAAAACTCAGCTTTTTATCGGCCCGTGAGTCACAACAGCGGGAAAAAATAATGAGGCGCTCAGCCTAAAGCAGTTCAAAAAGCCCTGCCGGTTCGATCTGTTGGGGCTTTTTTTCGGCGTCCCCGACAAATTCTATAAATATTTTAGTCCTGGAATCGGGCGGGCGTTGAACTTGTGTTGACAACCAGCGGATATCGTGCTGTCAATAGTACGCCGTAAAGTTTAGTCTTAATGATTTGAAAATAGATGCTAAAAATCATATCTGGAATTTCACTTGGCCTCCTTACCACGCTTCAATGACGACGGAGACAAAGGGCTTTCCCCTTGACCTCAATTGTGGTAATCTAATAAATAAATACGAAATGGCCAATGCAATAGTTAACGATTTCGCCGTGGAGGACTACAATGGAAACTCTGGCGTTAAGATTCTTAGGGGATAGCGTTGACCGAATCAAAGAATTCATCAAAACTTTGCCGTCTGATGAGGTTCAGCCGATCCCGGAATTGTCTGGAGATTTAGTATATATTTCATACGGGTCTGATGAAGAAAAGGCAAAGATTGACAAACCGCCGAAGCAGTTCGAAGAAACACAACGCCGACTTTCTATCGATAAACTTGGTTGGTCCGTTACAGATTCTTTGGAAACACGTGTACGTTTGCGATCTTTCGAGGAGGATTGGAATGCGCCGGGAATGGAGGTCTATGATGATCTGTAATCGAGGGGATGTCATTTTGGTTCGTTATCCAAACTCCGATCTGACAACCTACAAAAGACGGCCGACGCTTGTTATCCAGGCAGACGGTTTGGACACTGGCTTGTCTCAGAAGATTGTGGCCATGATTACGTCAAACGTCGGTAGAAATGGATCAACGCGAGTCTTTGTGGAGAAAAATAGTCTTCTTGGAAAACAAATGGGAATTCTGTCTGATTCCGTAATTATTGCTGATAATTTGTCCACCATCCATGAGAGGGAAATTGACAAAGTTATTGGCCGTTGTGGCGAAATCTCAGCCGTGGATCAGTCCCTGCGCTGCGCACTATCGTTGTGAATGGTTTCCTTGTCAAACATAGGCAATCAGGGGCCAGAAGGGACTTTTTGGTCATTTTTTTATCGTTTTTTCCTCACCCGCGATGCGCGGCCTCAAAAGTGCCATGTATGACTATACCCTGTCTAAGGAGTTACATTGGAGATATCCGCTGACTTCGATTTGTTAATCACCAATGGTACCGTGATTACCATGGCCGAGGCGGGAATTATCCCGGATGGTCTGGTTCTGGTTCAGGACGGGGTCATTGCTTGGGTAGGGCCGCGAGCAGAGACCGCGCCCGGCCTGAACGCTGTCCGGACCATTGACGCGGCAGGGGGATTTATTCTCCCAGGATTGATCAATACTCACGTCCACGCGCCCATGACCTGTTTTAGGGGGCTGTCCGATGATCAGCCGTTGATGCGCTGGTTGGAGGATTACATCTTCCCGGCAGAAGCCCGGTTTGTTACCCCGGAGATGACCTACCTGGGCGCAAAGTTGGCTATTTTGGAGATGATTGCCTCAGGGACGACCACCTTTGCGGACGGCTACTTCTGTGAGGACGGAGTGGTCAAAGCGGTTTTGGAGGCCGGGATCAGAGCCTTGCCCGCCCAAGGAGTGGTTGACTTTCCCGCGCCGGGGGTGCCGGATCCTGCCCGGAATGTGACGGTCGCCCAGGAGTTTTTGAGCCGGTGGCAGGGGGTGTCGGATTTGGTCCATCCGGCCGTGTTTTGCCATTCCTGCTACACCTGTGGACCGGACACCTTACAGCGGGCCAAGGACCTGGCGCGGCGGCAGAATACTTTATTTTTTATTCATCTTGCTGAAACTAAAGATGAAGTATCTATGCTGCGGCAAGCCCACGGGGTCACGCCGGTTCGATATCTGAAGCAACTGGGTATCCTTGATCGCAGCACGGTGGGGGTCCACCTGATCCATATTGATGAAGCCGATATTGCTGATCTGGCCATGACCGGAACAGCCGTGGCTTCTGCGCCGGAAAGCAACATGAAGCTGGCCTCGGGGGTGGCTCCGGTGGTCAAGATGCTGACCCAGGGGCTGCGCCTGGGGTTGGGAACAGATGGCTGCGCCAGTAATAACGATCTTGATATGTTGGCCGAGATGGACACCATGGCTAAGCTGCACAAGGTGGCTTGCGGGGATCCGACGGTGTTGCCGGCTGAACAGGTTGTCAGAATGGCCACCATCGAGGCGGCTCGGGTCCTAGGGTTGGATGACCGCATCGGAAGCCTGGAGATGGGAAAGCGGGCCGACCTGATCGTGCTGGAGGTTAACCGGCCGCATCTGACTCCGGTGTATCATCCCTATTCCGCACTGGTCTTCACAGCCAGGGGTTCAGACGTGAGGCACGTGATTATTGATGGCCGGGTGGTTTATGATAATTATGCCTTCACTACCTTGGACGCTCAGGCCGTTATGGCCGAAGTGACCAGCCTGGCCGAGAAAATCGGCGCCGGCTTGAATATTTCATAACCAATCAGTTCTCAATCTTAAAAGCTTAAGTCAGGCCTTTTTTGGTTTTTGCCCTGATAAGACGTCGTTTCTCAGTTCTCCGCGGATTCAATTTGGTGCCCACCAGTTGGTTGACTAACGTTAGATTAAGGGGTAACATTAGGGCTGGCCGCGTTGAAAGTTAACGGGGACAAACTTGATGGTTCCGGCGCTGTTCTTGCAACCGATTTGGGTCAGCCCAGGAATATCGCCGGCCGGCCGATAGGACCATACCGGTAAAAAGCTTCGTTTTTCTTTGGGAACTTACAGATTTTTTATGATAGAATAATCCACCTGATTGGCCTCATATGCTGAAAAGTTTGCAACAACGTTTATTCCTTTTTCTGGTTCTGCCCGTTTCGCTGCTCCTGATTATATTGGATTTTTTCGGGTTTTTCTTGGCTAGAAACATCATGCTGGATGAATGGCGGGAGTCAGCCATCCTCAGGCTGGAACGGGCGTCCAACAGCATCGACACGAATCTATCCAAGATTATGAAGTTGACCCAGATGTTTCAATCCGCCTCGTTAGATCCCAACGGATCAGCGGTCCAGGAGTGGCTGCTGAATCAATTGAGACTCCATGAGGGGGTGGTTGCGGTTGAGCTGGATTGGACTGATGAGCGCCTGGTGCCCGGGATGCCGCCCGATCTCCAGGGGCAGCCGCGTCTGGGGTTCCGGCGGCATGTTATGCGGTCAATGATGGCACCGATTAAACCTCCGAGCTACGACGCGGTGGCCGGGCTACAGACTGTCACGCTGGCTTCCAATTTCGTGGATGATCGTGACAAGACTGTGGGGACCCTTCGGGTAACGGTCAGTTTCGCCTATTTGATGAAAGACGTTCAACGGCTGGGCTGGTGGCAAAGTGATCTGGCTTGTCTGGTGGACAACACGGGGCACTATTTAGCTCACACTAAAGCCATGGACGCGGGGCATAGTTTTCTGGGCGCAACCAATGATTCCTTGGAACTGGGTCTTTTGGAAGACATGAAGAAACAACCCTTTGGAACCCGGTCGGGACGAGGCCATCCGCCGGATAGAATAGCCGGATTTTATAAGATGAAGAACGTCCCCTGGGTCATCATCATATACGCCCCAGGTGTCAAAGTGCGGGCGCCGATCGTTCGGTTTAGGGACTATTATGCAATCGGTGGGGCTGGTTGTCTTCTGATTATCGTTATTCTGATCCGCCTGGTGGCCGGCAGCATGGCCAGGTCCATCAGAAACATCTCTCTGGCCGCCGATGAAGTGGCCAAAGGAAACTATGGAGAACCCTTGCCTGTGACCAGGCGCGATGAACTGGGCCAGTTGATAATCAGCTTCAATACCATGGTCCGGGGACTCCGAGAACGAGATTTCATTCGAGACACTTTCGGCCGTTACATGGATCAGGAGATAGCCGAAGAATTGCTCAAGCGCCCGGAAGCCTCAGGTCTGGGCGGGGATCGGCGGCAGGTGGTGGTCTTGATGTCGGACTTATGTCAATTCACTCAAATATCTCACTTGCTTAGCCCGGACAAGACCATCTCTCTGCTCAATAGTTACTTTTCGAACATGATTGACATTATCCAAAAACATCATGGGATAATCGTTGATTTTCTTGGTGATGGGATGCTGGTCTTTTTTGATCCTCTGGATGGTCCGATCCCGCCTCAGGTTAAGACGGCTGTCTGTTGCGCCCTCGAAATGCAAAAGCGCATGGGCAAATTTAATGAAGAGTATCAGTCGGCAGCGTTGACGGAGCTGAAGATGCGCATCGGAGTGACTACGGGAGATGTGATTGTCGGGAACATAGGATCTGAGAAACGAGCTAAGTATGGCATTGTTGGGGCGCCGGTGAATATGGCCCATCGAATTCAGTCTGTGGCCGGGCCCGGGGAGGTCGTCGTATCAAGTCAGGCAGTTGAGCAAATTTCTTTAGATGCGGTGGTTAGGAGATCATTTGAGGTTAGATTGAAAGGGGCGCCGGCGGCTGAGACGTTGTATGTGATCGAATCATGCCGGGCTTGCCGGCAGAGCCGGATGTGATTTCTCCCTCCGGTTGCCGTTTTGTCAAGGACCGAAAAACCGACTCGAGGATTACATGGCGAATATCCTGATCATTGACGACGATGACCGACTATGCGACCTCTTATCCTCCAGGTTGCTAAAAATGGGGCATCATCCTGATATGGCCCACACCCTGGCTGACGGGCTGCGTAAAGCGCTCTTCCAAGACATCGACGTGGTCTTTCTTGATGTGATGATGCCCGATGGTTTCGGCCTGGATATTTTACCTCAGATCAAAAAAGCGGTTTCTGCACCCGATGTGATCATTATTACCGGCGCAGGTGACCCCAGTGGGGCTGAATTGGCGATCAAGAGCGGGGCCTGGGGATACGTGGAAAAAGGCTCTTCAATCGATAACATGATTCTGCCCCTGACCCGAGCCTTAGAATACCGGGAAGAAAAGCGAGCCCCCAAACCACCGGCCGTCCTTAAACGGCAGAATATTATAGGAAACAGTTCCCAAATTCAGGCCTGTCTGAATAAGCTGGCCCAGGCCGCCTCAAGCGAGGCCAATGTCCTGATTACCGGTGAGACCGGAACGGGAAAGGAAGTCTTCGCCCGCGCCATTCACGAGAACAGTTCCCGGTCCAGAAACAATTTCGTGGTCGTTGATTGCACGGCCCTGCCCGAATCACTGGTGGAAAGTATTCTCTTTGGCCACGCCAAGGGGGCCTATACCAGCGCGGACAAGACTCATGAAGGGCTCATTTCAGGCGCCGATGGGGGGACGCTGTTTTTGGATGAGGTGGGGGAGTTACCTCTGACAATGCAGAAGGCTTTTTTGCGGGTGCTTCAGGAACATCGATTTCGTCCCTTGGGTATGACCAAGGAGTTGAAAAGTGATTTCAGATTAGTGGTAGCCACTAATCGCGACCTCGACAAAATGGTCCAGGAGGGAGAATTTCGGCAAGACCTTCTTTTTCGCTTGCGCACATTGACTATTGAGTTGCCTCCACTGCGGGAAAGGGCCGCCGACATCCAGGACATCGCTCTATATCACATCACCAAATTCTGTGCCCGCTATGGGATAGGAATGAAGGGAGTGCAACCGGAGTTCTTTGGGGCCCTAGAGACATACAACTGGCCGGGGAACGTGCGGGAACTGGTCAACACCCTGGAGACGGCCGTCACTGAAGCGATGCATGATCACACTTTATTTCCCAATCATCTGCCTCTATCCATTCGGATTCAGGCGGCCAGATCGTCTGTCCGCAATGATAATTTAGGGGGCCGGGGCTCTGTCATCTCACCTGAGCCGGCGGCGGTTCTGCCGACGTTGCGGGAAGCCCGGCTGCAGGCGGTAACCGAGGCAGAAGAGAGATATTTGCGGGACCTGGCGTCGGTAACCAAAAAAGATTTTAGTCAGGCCTGCCGAATCGCCGGATTATCTCGTTCCCAACTATACAACCTTATAAAAAAGCATGGCCTGTCGTTCTCCTGATGAACTTCCATTCTTTGATTTAAGTCTTACGAAATAGGACATCGTCTGATCCGATAGGACTAAATCCGATTTGGTCGGACAAATAGTGCCCGGCCAACCTGATCTGAACCTCCCCGCGACGATTTAACACTATAACATGTTAGTGACAAACGGTTTCCATCGAGTATTTGGTTACTCTTGGTACGATTTTTGTATTCTTTACTCCTATTGGTCCAATATAGGAGGCGATGATGCAAAATGTACTTTTTTACTTACCTCGGGATGGCGGTCTGAAGGTTGAGGTAATGAGTGCCCTGAAGCCCTTTCTTGCCGCCCCGAACAGACAAGTCTACGGCCGGTTGAATGACCTCTTGTCCCGGCTCCAGCAACCCCTGGGCGATATTTCCCTGGCCGTCTTTGTGGCGGCGACCCACCAGGAGTTAATATCTATTTTCATGCTCCGGGAATTTTTATTGGACTTACGTCTTATCCTTGTCCTGCCGGACTGGAATGAGAGCACCGTGGCCTTGGGACGGACCCTTTATCCCCGGTTCATGACCTATGCCGACGGTAGCCGGGATGAGATAATAGAGGTGTTGCGGAAATGTCTGAGCCCAGGCGTGAAAACTCTTTAGCTTTTCTCTTCATTATGAAGATCATAGAAGGTGAAACAGTGACCGTCCATTTTATACAAGGAGTGATCGGCTGTGGAACAAAAATATCCGGGTACTTTTGAAAAATGTGAGTCAACTAGCTTGAAAACAAACAACGCGGAAGATATACTGAAGATATCAAGGGCCGCAGGACCGTTAATTGAAAAAACGGTCATAGAGATATTTACTGCTTACTATCATGAACTGTTAAATGAGCCGGTCACCTATATCGTCCCGGCTGTTTGGGGCGCGTCCAAAGAAGGCCGACTGACCGTATCACAGCAGCACATCAGCCAAAAGATATCCCCTATTGTTGAAGAAATAATCAACCTGTTCGGATTTGACGGGCTAACCGGCGCCCAGAAGTTTGCCCTGCTCTATCTGGTTCGCGGACTGTTCGTGTCAAAAATCATCTACTTGATAGAATTACTTAAAAACCAGAGGAGCAGTCATAAGAACACGGAAAAAGATGGAAGCTTCTTTGACCCGTTGGCCGAGACCATCGGCAGCGCCTGATGACATGGTTGTTTGTTACCGGTTGTCTTAAACGGGCAACCCGGTAGAGTAATCTATAATGAGTGACAATTAATGAGAAACCGGAAACCGGTGCTTGCAAAGTGTTAATTATGGCCGTGCCGGGTATACCTGATGGGATGTCCTATTGTCTAAGGCTATCAGCGTGAAGAATGAATCTGTTGCCATTCTCCCCGGCCCCAGGGTAATCTCTTCTCTGGTCATGGCGGCATTGGCTGCCTGTCTGGGCATGATCTCGTTTCAGTTATTAAAACGGGTTATCGACCCCAATATGACCTTGTGGGAGTCAAACGCCTTGACGGTTGTTTTTGCCACCGTTGTGGCTACGGTCGGTACCTATTTCGGCATTAGCACTTATCGGAGATTGTACTGGAAACTGGTGGAGGAGACTGCGGCGCGGCAGCGTGACGAAATCGCCCTCCGCAAAATGGAGATGATTGTTGAGCGAGGTCCTTCAGTGACCTTTGAGATCTGGGCGGCCAAAGGCTGGAAAGTGACCTTTGTCAGCAAGAATGTTCAAAAAATGTTTAAATATACCCAAGATGATTTCATCAGTGGTCGGGTTGTGTTAGGGAATATCGTGCATCCCGAGGATTTACCGCGGGTGAATGAAGCGTTCCGCCAGTACCGGAAAGAGCACGTCGAGGAGTTCAAGCAAGAATTCCGCGTCATTACTGGAGACGGTGTAACGGCCTGGATCAAAAGCAGCGTCATCGCCGAATATGATCAAGAATCTGGTAAGTTAATACGCTTTTACGGTATATTGATTGATACCACGGCCCGCAAAACGGCCGAAGAAGCCTTGCGCCAGGCCCGCGACGAATTGGAGGTGCGGGTTGAGGAACGGACCGCTGAGTTAGCCAGAGCCAATGAGGAATTAAGTCTCGAGATATCCGAACGAAACCTGGCTGAGGAGGCACTCCTGGCCAGTGAAAAGCGGTATCGGACTTTAGTCGAGGGAATCAACCTGGGCCTCAGCATGGTGGATGCCCAGTATACCATTGTCATGACCAATGAGGCCCAGGGCAAAATGTTTAACCTGCCGGTCAAAGACCTGATAGGCCGAAAATGTTTTCAGGTGTATCAGAAAAGAGACGAAGTTTGTCCCGGATGCCCGGGCGTGACCGCCATGGCCACCGGCCGGCCCCAGACCACGGAAATGGATGCTCTCCGGCATACCGGCCGCCCATTCCCAGTCCGTTTACACACCTTTCCCGTCACCGACACCTTAGGGCAAACTACCGGGTTCATCGGAGTGCTTGAGGACATTTCCGACCGCAAGATGGCCGAACAGGCGGCCCGGGACATGGAGGAAAGGAATCGGCTGATTATTGAATCCGCCCCCATCGGTATCCGGATCGCCCGTGAGGGCCGGTACGTCTACGCCAATCCGGCTTTAGTCAAGATGTTCGGGTATGCTACTAACGATGAACTGGCCGGCCGGCCGGTGGAATTATCCTATATCCCGGAGGACCGGGAGATGTTCCGGCAAAGGCAACTAGATCGGCTGGTGGGTAAGCCTATCCCCCCATCCTATGAAGTCATGGGGTTGAAGAAGAATGGGGGACGTTTCGATCTGGTCATCTGGTCAAGCCATATAGACTACGAAGGCAGACCGGCCACATTGAGTTTCGTGGTCGATGTCAGCTTAGAGAAGTCTTTGAAAAACAAACTGGCCCAGGCCCAGAAAATGGAGGCTATCGGCACCCTGGCCGGGGGGATCGCCCACGACTTCAACAACATCTTAATGCCGATTTTGGGATATGCCGAAATGACTATGGACTATCTTCCAGATGGGAGTAAGGGTAAGAATAATCTGGGGGGGATACTTAAGGCGGCCCGCCGGGCCAAAGAACTGGTCGGGCAGATTCTGACACTTAGCCGCCAAGCCGAAACAGCCAGACATCCACTGCAAGTTCAATTGATCATCAAGGAAGCGTTGAAACTGATCCGGGCTTCCATACCCACGACTATCGAAATTCGTCAGAGCATAAGCCATACCTGCCGCCCGGTGATGGCTGATCCGACTCAGATTCATCAGATTATTATGAACTTATGCACTAACGCTTATCATGCCATGGTGGAAGACGGGGGTATCCTGGCTGTATCATTGTCGGAGGCTGATCTTGCCTCTGGAGATTTGATTTCCAATCTCGACATCCCGGAGGGGAAGTATTTGAGACTTTCGGTCAGCGATACCGGGCACGGCATCAGCCCCGAGATCCGCGACCGGATATTTGAACCATATTTCACCACCAAAGGGCAGGGTGAGGGAACGGGCCTGGGATTGGCCATAGTTCATGGAATTGTTCAAAATTTTGGAGGTTATATCAACGTTTACAGTGAGTTAGGGACAGGGACGACATTCAACATATTTTTGCCGCTGGCCGAAATAGAGGATGCGCCCACCGATTCCAGCTTGTTGGAACCTCTACCGCTTGGGCATGAGCGGATCCTCTTGGTCGATGATGAGGAACAAATCGTCTTGATGATGCGACAAATGTTGGAGGGGTTGGGCTATTCCGTGACCGCCTGTTTCGGCAGCCTCGAGGCCTTGGAAATTTTTTGGGCGACTCCTCAGGAAATTGATATCGTTATCACTGACCAGACCATGCCGAATATGACCGGTGGTGAATTAGCTCAAATGATTCTTGAGATCAGGCCGGACTTGCCGATTATTCTGTGTACTGGATTCAGTGAAGTTTTGGATGAGGAGGGCGCCAAGGCCATGGGCGTTCGGGAATACCTGATGAAACCTTTGGAAAAACGAAAAGTGGCCCAGACTATTCGCCGCGTTTTGGATGAGGATAAATCTGCAGGATGACGATCATGAGCCAACCTTGATGTGGCTGCTTTCGTCCGGTTGCCCTGACAGAAAACCTTTGCTTTCTTGACCTTCTTAGAGTAATAATAGCCCAACAAGGGTGCTGTCGAGACGTAGGAGATGCACATCAATCAAGCCGAGGCCGTTTTGGTTCAAAAATGGAGTGGGCGGAATTGGCGCCGGGACCGATGACTTGGTGTCGGATTAGGCATAACTAACCAAAGGGGAGAGTCATGGATTTTAATGACGTCATTAACCAGAGGCGGGCGATCAATCATTTTGACCCCAATGAGCCGGTGTCTGACGAGCTGATCAAGCAGGTGGTGGAGCTGGCGGCAAAGGCGCCATCTAGTTTTAATCTGCAGCCCTGGAGCCTGATGATCCTCCGGGACTTGGAGGAAAAGAAAAGATTGCGGAAGCTGGCCTGGGATCAGCCCAAGGTAACGGAAGCCCCGGTGGTCTTTATTTTCCTGGCGGATCGGGACGGCTGGAAAAAGGGGCACCCATTCGTGGAAAAGAATTTTCAAGAAATGGTTCGGGCCGGCAGCATGGTCCCCGAGAAGTATGAGTGGTTTACTAAGGTCATCGCCGGATTATACGGAACCGACGACGAGAAAAGCCAGGCCTTTGCTTGCAAGAATACCGGGTTTTATGCTATGGCCGTGATGTTTGCCGCCAAGAGCCTGGGGCTGGAGACTCACCCGATGGATGGATTTGATCATGATGCGGTCCGCCGGGAGTTTCACATCCCCGACAATTACTGGATACCTTTACTCATGGCCGTGGGATACATGGACCGGACCAAGACTTTGCATCCGCCCAACTGGCGAAAGACATTTGACGAAATCGTAGTCAAGTTTACCTGACCGGCTCGTCTCCGGCCCATCGGTGCTTTAAAGAACCGCCTGATTCCCAGTTCTCAATGCCTTTAAATTAATGGAAACCATCCGGCATGCAGCCTAAATGGATCAAGGATATTCTGGTCAAGGTCAAGGACGGGCAATTAAATATAGATGAGGCCATGTCGGAACTGAAGCATCTGCCATGTGAAGATATCTCGGTGGCCATGGTGGATCATCACCGTGAAATCAGGCAGGGCTTTCCCGAGGTGATTTTCGGACAAGGCAAGACGGTGGACCAGATCTCCCTAATCCTGGAAAACATGCTGCCCCGGACCAGCCGGATCCTAATTACACGGATTCCCCAAAATAAAGCTTTACGGTTGCAGGACAGGTTTGTGGATTTGGTCTACTGGCCGGACTCGCGGATCTTGACCTACACCGATGGCGACGTGGCCCCGGCCGGCCGGGGAATGATTTTGGTCTTGTCGGCCGGGACGTCTGACATCCCGGTGGCGGAAGAGGTGGTGGTCACCGCCAGGATGATGGGGCATCAGGTAGAGTCGGTGTACGATGTCGGGGTGGCAGGCATCCACCGGCTGTTTCTCCAGCAGGAAAAAATCAACCGGGCCAATGTCTTTGTGGCTGTAGCCGGGATGGAAGGGGCGTTGCCCTCGGTGGTGGCCGGACTGGTGGATAAACCGGTGATCGCGGTCCCGACCAGTGTTGGCTATGGCGGAAGTTTTGGCGGAGTCGCGGCCCTGCTGGCCATGCTTAATTCCTGCGCCTCCGGGGTGGCCGTGGTGAACATCGACAACGGGTTCGGGGCCGGGTATTTGGCGGCATTGATCAATAGTTAGGCGGAGATGGGGCGGACCTCGGAATAAGGCGAAATCACTATGAAATTGTTGGATAATCTTTATTTCTATCCCTGGACTGATCTTGAGGAAAATAACTGCAATTCCTACTATATCGATGGCGGGGTGCGGACCTTGATTGATCCGGGGCGCCTACACCTTTTTGCTCATCTTGATCAGGCCATGGCGGCAGACGGGCAACGGGTAGAGAACATGGACCTGGTGATAGTCACTCATGCCCATCCCGATCACTTTGAGGCCGTCCGAAATTACCTGGACCAGCCCACGCAAGTCGCCATGCACCGGGAGGAGGAAAAATTCATTCAAACCCAGGGGGCGGAGTTTTTTCGGGAGATGGGGATGGAGACACCCCAATACAAAGTGGATTTTTTTCTTCAGGAAGGTGATCTGCAACTGGGTGAACACAATTTTAAGGTATTCCACACACCGGGGCATTCACCAGGGTCCATTTGCCTGTATTGGGAAGAGAATAAGGCTTTATTTACCGGGGACCTGATCTTTTCCCAGGGCGTGGGTCGGACGGATTTTCCGGGGTGCTCCGGACGGCTGCTCAAAGAGAGTATCCTGCGGCTGGCCCTCTTGGACATAGAATACATTTTGCCGGGTCATGGCGAGATCGTGTCCGGCAATTACGAGGTCAAAAGGAATTTCGCGTTGATCCAGCAGGCATATCTACCGTATGTGTGATTATCCGGTTACGAATTTCGGATTAAGGTTTTCGGGGTTAAGCCCGATAAATAAGGATATGTTCCCCGTTCCCGGCCCGGACAAGGAACGAGGAAGGAAAAACGGGTACAGGATCTAGACCGGATTCTCAACGAGTTTGTCTATTTGTTTCTTTACCGCGATGACTTGGGAGGAGTAGAAATCAGTCAGGTCCTTGACCGCGGTTAGCCAGCGCTGGTCGTCCTCCACCCAGGGGTCCACGGCGGACCCTGAGATACCGGCCTGAGCCAGATTGTCCAGGATGTCTTGACGGACCTGACCGTACCCGGCCAATGTTTCCGTCTGCACCCGGTTGGATATGTCTTGCAGTTGCCGGGCTGGGGAAGTTAGATCGCAGTCTAGTATCTCTCCCAGCATGATAATCAAATCAGCACCATCGGCAACGAGCGGGGACTCCTGAAACATTAGCCGGATCATTTTGACCGCGGTGGGTCCACGGTCGCTTTCGGCCAGGGCCTGGATTTCTTTTTTGATTTCGGCCAGGCTGATCTGGCTGTCTAAGAATCGCAATAACAAACCCCGGGCTTTGGCCTGGATATTTGTCTGCCGCTGTCGTTCTTTTTCCTCTGGGGTCATGACCATACCTTTGGTTCGTTCCATGACCAGGTCTAGAGTGCTTTTGATCTCTGCCATCGGACTGCTCCTTAGGCTAAGAAGGTTAAAATAATTACTCCCGTCGAGATGACTGGAGCCGGTTGCTGCTTTCGTTTCATCAAGTATTTTGAGCCACCTTTATTGGGACTCAGATATCACTCAGATATCAAAGGGGCGGCCTCCGGTCAAGTCAAAAAAGGGTGACAGACTTCGGGGCCGGTCATCGGGACGGAGGCAGGTTCAGCTTTGAGCGTCTATAGATTTGTAAAGACGCTTAGTAAAGACGATCAGTAAAGGCCTTCTATCCTGGAGGGCGTGAACATGGACCGGAAGCTCATTTCACCAAGATATTTTTTGGGTCTAGCCGGTTAGGGCGACAATAGTCTTAAAGACACCTTTGCGGCCTGGCCGGTAATCACTGTGGATTGGTTATGCACCTTGATCTGAGAGAACTATTTGACATTAACAAAAAAGTCGTCATTTGGATTTGTTTTTTCCTACTTATCTTCTTACTGCGGCGTTTTTTTGGGTTGATTTTTTTTACTTTCATCCTGTCCTTTATTTTGAATAATTTGATCATGTATATTTGCCGCAAGGCCAGGCTGAATCGTCGGTTGGTCGTGGTCGCAGTCTATCTTTTGTTTGTTCTTGTCTTGACCGGCGTGTTTTATTCCACCGGTCCCCGGATATTCATTGAATCTAAGTCGTTTATCTCCCAAATCCCCCAGGCTGAGGCCAAAATTTGGGCCTATTTCGACCAAGTCGGTCAGAACAATCCCAACTTCATTCCTTTTCTCACTTCACTTAAAACAGCGTCTTCGTCGGATAAACTATTCGGCGTGGATCGGGCCGAAGTTATAAATTTTTTAATAAAATTCACTAACTTTTTGATGACCTTCATGTCCTATATGCTGCTGGGCATTTTATTCAGCTTTCTTATAGTGTTGGATCTGCCTAATTTTGCTCAAGGTTTGGCTAAGCTTAAGCACGGTAGATTTAAGGAGTTCTATCAGGAGGTGGCCGATTCGGTGGCCTCCTTCGCCATCATGGTCGGGCGGACGTTTCAGGCCCAAATGATCATAGCCTGCTTAAACACCATCCTGACTGCAGTGGGGATGATGATTTTGAAGATCCAACCCGTGGCGGTTCTCTCGGTCATTGTCTTAATGGCCGGATTTATCCCCGTTGCGGGTATGTTTATCTCCTCCGTGCCCATCTGCATCATCGCCTTTAATATCGGTAGCTTCCGGTTGATGTTTTACGCCATCGTGATGGTGGCCATAGTCCACATGTTGGAGGCATATGTGCTTAATCCCAACATCGTCTCGGCCATCATGAAGATCAACCCGATTATCACCATGATCATTTTGTATATTGGGTTGAACCTGTTCGGCCTGTGGGGCATGTTGTTAAGCATCCCGACCGTGGTCTATATTTTTAAGTACACCATGAGCGAAGCCCCCACAAAAATGTCAGCAACGTATGATGAATAGTCAAGAAACTTCCAGCGCTCTGCAGTTTGTTCTTTTTGTGCCATAGCTCGACAATAGACTACAACACATGCCTCATTCCTGCGTAACAGAATAAGGGTTGTCATACATTTTTTTGGCGGCAACAGCAGAAAAGTCCCAATCAACTTCTTGACATGTTGGCGAAAATGTATACAATACCATACTAACCTATAAGAAGAGGAGCAGGCCATGGTTCGCAGGAGAGGGACAAATATCAACTTGGATGAAGTCTTGGAAATGCTGGTTGGTCTTTTTCAGATCCCCACCAAGCAAGATGTCGTAGATTTGGTCAGACGAATTGACGCCATTGAACGAGCCATTGATCAATTATCTCGGAACATAATAAAAGAATCAACCGACGATCAGGTCACGACCAGGCTAAGGAAAGGGGCGAAAGTGGGCATTACCGCCCAGGTCGTCACTTCCCTGTCTGCGCATCCCAACGGTGCTCGGCCCAAGGATGTAGCTAATGAAACATGTCTGCCGATTAGAACCGTATATTATGGGATCAATAAAGCAGTCAAGGATGGGTTGGTAGAGAAAAAAGATAAAGGCATCTACCGCTTAATATAATGCAGGTCTCATGCCCGATCTCAGAGTGATTTCCAACGAAATCGCTTCCCGCAACATAGTTGGTCGCCTCCCGGTGAGTAACCCGCGATTGACGACAATTTAGACCGATCTCCGGATTCTCATGAATCGTCAGACATGTGTCACCCTCGTCCTAAATTCCGGTCACGTCCGTAACCCGATAGATAACACCCAATGTCACTGACTTAAGGCACTCATCGGGGGTGAGCTGACGGTCCTACATTCAAAAGGAATAGGCTTACTCCCAAAACGCTCCTCATTAAGTTGATAAAATAGATTCAACTGCATTGCGTGGAAGGGGTAGGATACCTATAACCGTCTTCCGGCCTAACTCCATAAATATTTTCAGATAAATGACTTTGACCAGCAACAAGCAACCAGCAACGAGTAACCAGCAACGTGTAACCAGCAACCCAATGTCATTAACTTAAGGTCAAGTGGGCTCATCTGTTGGTGGAAGACAAAAAACCTGGCGACTCCACTTAACCGTTAGTTGTACAAAACTATTATTTGATTTCTTGGCACACTTTTCTATTGAAAATCTCACATAAGTATGGGATACTAACTATGTCGCTAGAAAATATAACTAATTTATATCATGGAGGAAAGAAATGGATACAAATTCTAAAAATCAAGTTAATGTTGGCATGGGGTATGCTTTGCGATTTATGTGCCAATCTGATTGAATTTATTAAAAATATTATCACTTCTGAAGAATTCATTTCCCGCCACCGAAAATCCGAAAAAAACTTTACGCGTAATAGATGCCTCCCCTTTGCCTCTATGATCATCTTTATGATGAATCTCATCAAATGTGCCATACAAGTCGAATTAGATCACTTTTTTCAGCTAATTAATGGTAGTGACCTGCCTGAACGCGTCGCTTCTAAGGCAGCCTTTTCAATGGCCCGAAAAAAGATCAAATATGAGGCTTTTGTCGAATTGTGTCGTAAGGTCGCCTCATTTTTTTACGAATACTTCCCGCATAAAAGGTGGCATGGTTTTCGATTGACGGCCGTGGACGGATCAACCATCAAGGTCCCCAAAATCGACGAAATATCAGACCATTTTGGCGTGCTAAACTCTCCGAAGGGCGATCCCTGTCCTTTGGCCAGAATTTCCCATTTGTTCGATGTCATAAACAAAATAACCATTGATGCCGTAATCAGTCCATTCAAACAAGGCGAAAGAACGTTGGCCGCCAGCCACTTTCAACTCCTCAAACCCTTTGACCTCGTTTTGCGGGAAGTGATCGTAAAAAAATGAGGCGACCTTTCGACACAATTCGGCAAAGGCCTCATATTTGATTTTTTTTCGGGCCATTGAAAAGGCTGCCTTAGAAGCGCCCCGTTCAGGCAGGTCGCTACCATTAATTAGCTGAAAAAAGTGATCTAATTCGACTTGTATGGCACATTTGATAAGATTCATCATAAAGATGATCATAGAGGCAAAGGGGAGGCATCTATTACGCGTAAAGTTTTTTTCGGATTTTCTGTGGCGGGAGATAAATTCTTCAGAGGAGATAATATTTTTAATAAATTCAATGAGATTGGCACATAAATCGCAAAGCATGTCCCATGCCAACATTAACTTGATTTTGAGAATTTGTATCCATTTCTTTCCTCCGTAATATGAATTAGTTATATTTTCTAATGACATAGTTAGTATCCCATACTTCTGTGAGATTTTCAATAGAAAAGTGTGCCAAGAAATAAGAAAATTGTTTTGTACAACTAACGGTCAAGTGGGCTCGCAACTTTTTTTGTCTTCCACCAACAGATGAGCCCGCTTGACCTTAAGTTAATGACATTG
>JADFXY010000350.1:0-4722 GCA_015233355.1 Deltaproteobacteria bacterium
CTGTTGGCTGTTTGCTCATCTGATCTGCTCCTTCAACCAGTCCCACAGTGATCGGATCTCTGATGCCGCCTTGCCGTTACTTTCAAATTCCGTCACCGCCCGACCAGTTGCAATGGCTCTGGCAAATGCCCGACGGTCGATGATTTCAACGGGAGCAACGGGAAGACCGTATTCTGCCAACACTGCCCGTGTCTCGGAAATTTCAGGAGCCCGAAACGGACACGCACTTAACACAAACACACCCTGAACTTTTGCTGCCTTGACAATTTCAAGGGTGCCGCTCACGGCGGCCAGGTCAAACGCACTTGGTCGGCACGGAATAATGACCAAATCTACGGCCTGAGCGATACGGGCGGCGTCCGGTGCCGCATGGGGCGCCGTATCGATAATCGCAAACGCCATATTTTCGTTCCTGGCCGCTTCCAGTACCGTTGCCAGGTCGGAGGCGGCTGCCGTTGCCACAATGGGGGTGTCGACCGTTCTTGCCTCACTCCAGGTTGTGGCGCTCTTCTGGAAGTCGGTATCTATGAGAACGACCCGCTCGCCGGACTCCTGGGCTGCTACAGAGGTGTGAACGGCCAGGGTTGTTTTCCCGCTGCCGCCCTTTTGGCTGAGAAACGCTATTGATTTCATGGTCACCATCCTTTCTTGACGTCACGAACCATAACGTCAGCGGTTGAATATGATGGTCATCGTAGCAACGAGGTGGGAAGATTATTCTTCCCGTGATACCTATCTTCTGAGAAGACTACCTTTACCATAGTGACTCCATGAATGCAAGACGTCTTGATGCCATGACGTCATTTTAAACGTAAATAATACAATAAAAACAAAACCTTGACAAAATATATTATGCAATATATACTCATACCAAGAAAGGATATGTCATTGAGTTTTTTGATAATTTTTGATACAATTACGTGATGGAAATATATTTGTGATTCCATCGCCTTGAATAGCTTTTCTCGTCCGATATATCTTTCCCCGGCCTTCCTGCCCATCGCTTCTCATCTTTCAGTCCACGATTTATGTATTTTATCCCTCATATTTCATTATGCAAAACCATGATTCAACCCCCAACCGTTGGTTCAAGCGTGTCAAACACACGTATCTCAAATGGAGCGATGCTGTCGCCTCATCACCATTGATCCGCAGGATTGTACGTACCATTTTTGGAGGAGTGTGTGTTCTTTTGGGTATCTTCCTGGGAGCAGGGATCACGATATTCGTGACATACCCCTCCGCCTTCCGGGGTCCTACGACGAACCCCGGTGATCCGGGATTCCAGTCGGGCGGCACGCCGATGCTGAGTAAAACAAACGGTAACTTCAACCGAGATACCATGTCCATGCAGGCGTTACGGGAAAAGATGGATACGTTGCCATCATCGGCGGGAGATGCGACGGCGGCAAATCAGACGGCGATTAAGTCGAAAACGGATCTGATCGGTACGAGCGCCGATGTCGCCAACGAATCGGGAACGTCCTTGTTTAGCATGATCAAGTATATTTCGACCGTTGTGGATGGCATCCTGGCGAATGTACTATCGATCCAGGCGCAAACCAGTCTGATCGGTTCCAACGCCGATGTTGCCAATCAATCCGGTTCATCGCTCTTCAGCCTTGCCAAGTATATCGCAACGGCGCCGGGGGTGGTGAGTGCGGGAGGAGGTGGTGGAAGCGCTCCGGGTGTTCCCAATAACTTCTATTATACCGAAGGGGGCAACCCCAATTATTGCAAAGATATTCTCGTTTCTCCTAGCGGAAAACTTTCTTCTTGGGCTATCAACACCGGTCGACCGTGCGACACGGGCAAATACTGTGCAACAGATGGCACCTGCACCGCTTCCTCACCTGGAGCGACCGTAACACAAATAGCGGTGGGAGCTGCTCATATTTGCATACTGCTTTCTGACAACACCATCAAATGCTGGGGATATAATGGATATGGTCAACTGGGAACGGGAAACACAGCCAACAGTACTACTCCCGTAGCGGTTTCGGGAATTACGAATGCTGTCGAAATCGCCGCCGGAGGATACCACACGTGCGCGCGACTGAGCGACAACACCGTGAAGTGCTGGGGAGTCGGGACTAACGGTCAACTTGGAGACAATTCTGGTGTAAATAGACTGACTCCCGTAACGGTTGCGGGAATTACGAATGCCACGGGAATAGCTGCAGGTTCTATGCACACGTGCGCCAGGCTGAGTGATAATACCATAAAATGCTGGGGGGCTAACTACTATGGTCAACTCGGGAACAGCGGTAATACCGATAGCCTTGGTCCCGTAGCGGTTACCGGAATGACGAATGCTGTCGAAATTTCCAGTTCCGGCAGTGGTAACCATACGTGCGCCAGACTCAGCAACAACACGGTACAATGCTGGGGGGCTAACTACTATGGCCAACTCGGGAACGGCACGACCGCAAACAGCAACATTCCCGTAGCGGTCTCCGGGATTACGACTGCCGGTGGAATCGCTGCAGGTTCTGCTCACACGTGTGCCAGACTTTCTGATAATACGATGAAGTGCTGGGGAGATAATTCTTATGGCGAACTCGGAAACGGGACATCTACCAATAGCAGCGTCCCCGTAGCGGTTTCCGGCATCTCCACCGCTGTCGGGATTGCCGCAGGTTATGCTACTTGTGCGCAACTCAGCGACAATACGATGAAATGCTGGGGAGCTAACAGTTATGGTCAGCTCGGAAACGGGACGTTTACGAACAGCCTCACTCCGGTGACGGTTTTAGGTATTTCAAACGCTGCCGGAATTGCCACCACCATCGGTTATAACACTTGTGTGAGACTCACCGACAGTACCGTAAAGTGCTGGGGGGCAAATGACTACGGTCAGCTCGGCGATGGCACCACCACCGCCAGAAGTGCACCGATTGTCGTATATTAGAGGTGATTGTCGAATGGGCAGGATTTGGTAAAAATTCATAGCCGCCCCGCCACGGAAAAATTAAAATGCAAAAGCCAACCGGTGATATAAACTATGCTTATCTTTCTCCATCCTGTGGCAAACCAATTAGCCCTTATGAAAAAAATCCTATTGTTGTCGATGGTTATAAGCGCCTGCTCGTGGATCGCAATGAGTTATGTATCTCCTGCGTCTGCGTATTCAGGAGGGGCGCCTCCTCAATGGAACTTACCTTTTAAGCAATATTATTCAGCAAATAATGGAACTCAAAGTAATGGATCCCATTATGAGATACCTGCTGGAGTTGCTGTGAACGTGAGTGAGCCCTACAATGGCACTCCAAGTGATATGAATCAGGACCCCATCTCTGCATGGGTTGACAATCGTTTTCCGCTTGCCACCAATTCGTCTTTTTTTCTTTCCATTCATCAGGAGGCAGGTGATTTTGAAGAATGGTATTCATTTACAAAAAACGCCTCTGCAAGCAATACGGGAAAAGTGTATTCCATCCAATGCGATCCAAACACAAAAATAGGTCTTCCCATCAAAGATTCCCCAGGCACGCCTTATTATACCGAATATCGGAATTGGCCACAAAGCGGCCTTCCAATCGAAGGGTATACCAAGGAGATTCTGGTTGCGTCCGGTTTACCAAATCTCGACCGTCGCGATTGTGGCTCGAGCGATCTTCCCTATTGGTCACACTCGGGAAGCCAGTCTACCAGAACACGAACTGTTACCATTCGAGGGTGTAAATCAATAACTCCCATCACGGGTGCTGGTGGAGAACAAAGACTGGGAAAATGTTATAGTGAATCAATAGAAGAAAAAAAGGATGACGGGGTCACATGTCCCTATTATAGTCTCACATATCTTGGAACATACCCGGCAGGATGTGGGGGGGGATATTGGGAACATGTTTCTTGTACCACTAAAGAAGGTGTTGATTGCTCTTATGATGTGTTTGTTTGTACCAAATGGTATTGTTCCGATCGCTATGAAGAAACAGGTACAGGAAGCTGCACGGAACCATTTTACAGTTATTGTTATCAAGCTCCACCAGTCGGCTGGTCCCCTGGACCGGAGACATACTACGGGTCGTGTTGGACGAGACAGTATGATATCACCTATATTTGTGCATATTCTGACTTCTAACATCGTCAATGGAAAAGTAACCGGCAAAGGTTGGCTTTATTGGGGGACCAGTTCCGCTCCGTCCTGGTCGATCGATCTGGCCCCGGGGTGATCAAATAAGCTAGCCCCGAACACCTCCAGCCTGGTCAATTATCTTGGCCTCGACTCCGGAGCAGGGCTAACACGGCCATGAGTCATGCAATAACCTGTTCTACTCTCTGGGGTCAGAGAATAGTGTCTTCGTAAATTCAATGATCCGGTTGGTTCCCTTTACATCCCCCAAAGCCATGATATGGATTCCATCCACATACGGATAGACATCCTTCACGATGTCACAGGCGATTTCGATGCCGGTGGAGCCACTCTCCATCCGTGAGATAACCTCATCGGGCACATCGATTCCATCCACATGGTCTTTCATGTACATCGCCATCTTGAGGCTTTTTAAGGGCATGATTCCAAGGATAACGGGCTTTCCGAGCGGCTTTGCTTTCTTTGCAAAGGTGACTGCCTTCTCCACGTCATAGACTACCTGTGTCTGGAAGAAGTCGGCTCCAACATCAATCTTCTTTTCCATTCTCTCCAGTTCACGGTCTATGTCTTTTGCGGTCGGAACGGCGGTACAGGAAACTTTGAAATCCGTGTTCCCGCCGAATTCT
>JADFXY010000351.1:0-4719 GCA_015233355.1 Deltaproteobacteria bacterium
TGAGCGGGCCAGGATTTTTTCGGCAAATGACAGAAAAGCGTCTTCATACTCAGCGTCGGGCTTCAACCAGGCGGTGTGGACTTTGGCTTCCCGTACCGCCTTGACAATATATGCCTTAATTCGTTCAACGAAGTCGGGATAATCGGCATCTGAAAAGGGAAATGCTCCGATGAATGTCTGGTACAAGAAATACTCGTCGTTCCTATCCGGGACGGCTTGGCCTTGGACATGCTTCTTTTTACCCCTGTTTATCTTGATCCAGGTTCGAAGTTTTTTCAGCCACTCGTCCGGCATCTCGGAAAGCACATTGATTCTGGTGCGAGCGTCTTCGCCCCTTTTAGTATCGTGAGTCGCTGTTGCGTTTAGAGAATCCGGCCACAAGTCTCTTTTCCGGGTGTTGAAATTATGAAATTCTTTGAGCGAACAGCCAAAGTGATCCGGCCGTCCACCCACCTCATTGAGTGACACTAGCCGATTGTACACATAGAGTGTTGTATCTTCGACTCCCTTGGCCATGACCGGTCCACTAAACTGCTGGAATTTCATAGTAAAATGTAGCCAGCCCCGCTTTTCTTCTTCAGAAACATAATCGGGAAAGTCCAGGAGAAGGAACCTGCGGACGAACGTAAATCCGTGTAATAAAGCGGGGAAATTGGCTCCTGCCCGGTCCAGTGCTTCCAAAATAGTTTTTCTGTCGTTCTCCGAGACCGCAACCTGGCTGATGTAGGTCCTGTATACGGGAAAGACGGCCAGGACCTCGGTCAAAGCTCTTTGCAGCGCATTCAGGGTGATGTCGCTTCCATGCCGATCCCGGCTGGATATCTTCTTTAAAAGCAGGGCGAGGTTGTGGACATCGCCGGCCATATCTTCCTGGATCATCAGTTTTTTGTTGTCACGCATGAGATCTTCATAGGAATTCTTTAAGCCCGTCAGGCTGGAATATATTCTGCCGAAGGCCCGCTCATTTTCCTTTTGGCAAAACAATTCATTAACATAATTTGTAAAGTCATAACCGGTCGTTCCCTGGACCGGCCAGAAAGGCGGCAGGTCTTCGTTGAGATTGAGTATTTTTTCAACGACGATATAGGTTGCCGGCGCCCTTTCTCTCACTTTTTCAAGATAGCTTGTCGGATCGTACAGTCCATCAACATGATCAATTCTTAAACCGGTTACAATTCGTCTTTCAATCAGATCGAAAATCAGGCCGTGCGTATGGTCTAGGACGCGCTCATCTTCCACCCTAAGTGAAATCAGCCCATTGACACAAAAGAACCGGCGATAGTTTATTTCTTCCGCGGCTACTTTCCAAAATGAAAGTCTGAAGACTTGTTGAGAAAGAAGGTCGTCAAGGAGGTTGAAACTCTCGGCCTTCCCCTTTTCACCATTGAATGTGCGCACGCTTTCATCAATCAATGCCCTTATTACGGCATTGCCGTTGTAGAGTTCCCACAGGGTCCGGTGAATCAGCTTTATCTGGTTGAAGCGTTCTTCCGGGTCACCGCTCGAAGAGAGCATCTTCAAAACGTAGAGGATGCCTAAAAGTTTGATGTAGTCAGGATCGTCTTCGGCCAGTTTTTTTTTCAACAGAGCCGGATTATTAAGAAGATTAAGATAAGATTCTATTCGTAGCGGGAAAGCGAGGCTGTAATAAGTGACCTTGAAGCCATCAGATCTGTAGCTGAGTGCGATCTCCCCGTCTTCGAGGCACTCTCCATAGAACTTGCCGAGAAATGGGGCCAGGATTCTCTTGTTGAGGCTGGCGGCCGGATGATCCCAATCTACGTCAAAGAATTTTAAATACTTAGAGTTGTAACCATTCTCAAGAATATCCATGAGAAGGATATTTTCTGAATCCATGGCCATATGATTTGGGACAATGTCCTGAATCCATCCCATATTGAATTGTTTTAGCTTCGCAGCCAACGCTTCGCAGCCGGAGAGTCCTCCCAGCTCAGGATTCAAGCGAGTAGGGTCAACCACGTCATAACCGTGGAGGCTGCCCTTCACGGCTTTGAATATCGGCGAAGCGTACATGTCCGATATACCCAGGTCCGCCAGGTAGGAAATGATTGAATTCGCAGCCTGAAAGCCGAATAACGGACCGAATTGAATTCGATAGGTCGCGGTTGGAGTATTCATAAAGATACTTCCTGTCAAGATGGAATTTTAAAGCAGCCTTGAAGGCATTTGAATTCGAAAATTATCAGCCAACATCTTGGCATTGTTTAACCATTCCCGAGCATTTTCGTCGCCCGCATTAGCCTTCTCCTTTAAGTCGGAGCAACATACGTGAAGGATATTGTAGCAAATATTTTGAGTTTTCCAGAGGTTAACCTCGAACGGCAATATTTGGACCAGTTTTGCGGCCTTATTTAACTTCTCCAATAGAGAAAGGTCGTCAGGTTGTCCGAGAAGTCTTTCGGCCAGACGCTCGATGTTGGTCGCCAGTAACAGTCCCAGAGTCGTCCCATCCAGCGTTGCGCCAGCCAAACGAGCTTCTTCCAGAAGAGGTATGACCACCTGGGAGTCAAGCCCCTCCCCTTCAAGCGCCTTGCGCAGCTTGGCATTCAAGCAGAAGTCCGCGGCGGTCGACAGAAGTTTGGGCCGGGGCGTTCCGGACCCGGTCAGAAAGCGAATCAAAGGAGCATGGTGCTCGTAAATCGAGCTATACGCCGCTTCAGCCTCTTTAAGAGTCGGCGCCATGATCACGTTTAAAACTTTTCGCCGCTCATCGGCAAAGAGCGAGGTCAGAGAGTACGTGGACGTCCCGAAGTACTTACCCAGCAAAAGTATGGTTTTGGGGAAGTCCGCTCCGGCGAAAGCATCGGAAATCTCTTTGACGAAGGCTTCATATTTCTTCGATCCCTGAAATTCACCGGTGCCGCAGGCGATACTGTGATCCCCAAGATGCAGGACGCCAAAGCACAAGCTTGTGGATATCCGCGTAATCTGTGAAGTGACCTTAGCCCGCCCGATTACCAGCTTGGTCCCGCCTGCCTGAAAACTGCGGTAACCCTCCATGACGGCGGAATACGCATAGATCGAATCTCGTTCACCGTCGCCTTGAAACAGAGAGCTTATGGCATAATGGGCACCCACGGCAGTTAACCCGAGCATGGCCGGCCTAACGAATTTCTCATAAATTGCACGGCCGTCACCGTGTTCAGGAACGTTGCTTTTGGCAAGTTCAAGATGTTCGAGAAAGCCGGGTTCGAAGGCCTCGGTAAAAAGCTGGTCGGATAGCTGAAGAACTCTGCCGGCATATTGGATGATCTGAATTGTCTCAATCCCGGAAAGTTCGTCAAAAAACCAACCACAACTTGTATACATGAGCATGGCGTGCCGCTGGAGTTCCATGAGTTTCAGGACCGTGATCTCGTCCTCGTAGCTCAATGGGCGGGCCGCGTGGCGGCTCAAAAACGCACTGATGCGTTCGGGTGATCGATCCACGATGATGTCGATGTAGTCGTCCCGGGCCGCCCACGGGTCGGTCAAGAACCGGCCGGCCAATTGTTCATAAGCCGGATTGACGGCGTCCCGGAGCCAATCCAGCGCCGCACGCAAGGGGGCCCGCCAGGATTGGTTCCACCCTGGGTAGCCGCCACTGTTACACCCGCAATCAGACCGCCAACGTTCTATGCCGTGAACGCAACTCCACGAACTGTTCTCAAATATCTCCACTTCGTGCGTTGGGGGATGATTCTCCAGGTACCAGCCATAATTGGTCAACTGCGCAAGTTCATTGGACTCGATGTATTGGAGCGCGTGGGCCAGGGCCATATCCCCGCCGCGATGGTGATGCCCGTAGCTTTCGCCATCCGTGGCGATGTGGACGAGGCGAGGAGTCGATTGGTCGTCGGGGAACGCGGACACCAGCCTGTTGGCGAACGTCTCTCCGTTGTTTAGTAATCTTTCAAATGCCAGAGCCCGTGAAATGGTACCGTCGTAAAAAAACAGGGCCATGACGCGGCCTGACGGCAGCGATACCCGGTAGGGCATGCCAGGGTCGATTCCTCCACCACTCACGTCTTGCCAGTCCTCTCCATCATTGGACCGAACCTGCCGGGCCTGACTGGGAGAAAGTATGGCAAATCGGATGTCGTATTTGGACATGATGTCCAGGGATTCAAGATCTACAGCCGTTTCCGGGAGCCACAATCCTTCCGGCTTGCGTCCAAAGCGATACTCAAAGTCCTTAATTCCCCAGATAACCTGGGTAATCCTATCGCGAGTATTGGCCAGCGGCAGGATCATGTGGTTGTATGCTTGAGCCAAAGCAGATCCATGGCCAGAAAATTTCTCCATGCTCAGCCGGTCTGCCTCCAGAATGGCCCCATAGACATCCGGGGTATACTTCTGCATCCAGAGCAAAACCGTTGGACCAAAGTTGAAGCTGATACTGGCATAATTGTTCACCAGTTGGACGATTCGTCCTTCTGTGTCCCAGATTCTCGACAGTGCGTTGGCCGCGTAGCATTCGGCTGAAATCCGCTCGTTCCAGTCGTGGTATGGGAACGCAGAATCTTGGATCTCAATGGCCTCCAGCCAGGGACTTTCCCTGGGGGGTTGATAAAAATGCCCATGGATACAAATAAATCGGTCCGTCATTTAGGACTCCTTTCTAAAATATCATACCGTATTCAACCAACAGCGCAGCACCTCTGCCACACTCCACGCCTGGGCAACGCAACCGCGCGGTGTGTATGGCGCTTCGGCATC
>JADFXY010000352.1:0-4687 GCA_015233355.1 Deltaproteobacteria bacterium
TTTTTTCCCGGTCGTTAAAATAGTAAGTCCAGACCAGAAGCTGCTTGTCCAAATCCCGGCCCATACCCCTGGCCAGGAGCTTCAGTCGGCCGATCTCCCCGCGTTCATGCGTGAGACCATGAAACAGCTCCGGCTTTAGGTTGGCGTCCCCGGCGAAAAAGGAGGGAGAAGTCATATGAATCAAGTGACCGTCGGAAACTATCCGGCCCAGTGCCTGGAAGCACAACGGCGGTTCGAGAGGATGATCAGTCATATCAGGATGCGTGAGATGATCCAACCGCTTCATCCCAGCCCCGGACTTATCTGATGCAATTGATTTGTAAGAGACCGGCTCATGATGAGGTCGAACATTCTTTCTAAAAGGAGGTTTTTCCATGAGATACACAGTGTATGTATTTATGATTGCCGTTTTGCTGGTTCTGGCCGGCTCCGCATCGGCCGAACAAATCGTGGTTCAGATGAACCTGATTAGCGATCAGGGGAGCGGGGCCTCGATCGGAACCGTCACCCTGACCGACACGCCTCAAGGGCTCACCCTCGCTCCGGCCCTTAGCGGATTGAAGCCCGGCAACCACGGGTTTCATATCCATGAGAAGCCCGAGTGCACGGCCGGGCTTATGGACGGCAAGCCGGCACCCGGGTTTGCAGCCGGAGGTCACTACGATCCTACAAGCACGGGCAAGCATGAAGGCCCCGTTGGCAATGGCCACCTGGGCGACCTGCCCGTCCTGAAGGTTGGGGCCGACGGCAAGGCGACGGAAACGGTGGTTGCGCCCCGCCTGAAAACCGGGGAGGTGAAGGGCCGTTCACTTATGATCCATGCGGGGGGAGACAACTACGCCGACGTCCCGGAAAAACTCGGGGGTGGCGGAGGCAGGATCGCCTGCGGCGTCATCAAATAGCTGGCGACAACACGGTGTTTGATAATGCCCTTCACGCCCTTCTGAAAGTGGGGGCGTGGAGGGCCTGACCAACAGGAGTGAAACCATGTCAGGCACTACAGCTATGCAAGAGATGCTCTACCGAATGCTCGGCAGCACGAGAGAGAAAGTCTCGGTGATCGGGATCGGAGGTTGGCATATCGGCTTGAACGGGGTGGATGAGCAACTGAGCATCCGTATCATTCGCACCGCCGTGGACCGCGGCATCAACTTCATGGATAACTGCTGGGATTACAACGAGGGGGCCAGCGAGATCCGCATGGGCAAAGCGTTGTGCGATGGTTACAGGGACAGAGTATTTCTGATGACGAAGATCGATGGCCGATCAAAGAAAGAAGCGGCTAGGCAACTCGACCAATCGCTCCGTCGTCTCCAGGTTGACATGATCGATCTCGTCCAGCACCACGAGGTGCTCCGATACGAAGACCCGCACCGGATCTTTGATGACGAAGGGGCCAACGCCGCGCTTGTGGAGGCCCGGGAAGCGGGGAAACTCCGCTATATCGGTTTCACGGGGCACAAGGACCCCATGATCCATCTGTATATGCTGCAAGTGGCGGCGGATTGCGGTTTCGCTTTCGATGCGGTCCAGATGCCACTCAACGTAATGGATGCACATTATCGGAGTTTTGAAAAAAAGGTGTTGCCGGAACTTGTTAGGCAGAAAACAGGGGTCCTCGGGATGAAGAGCATGGCGAACGGGATTCTGCTGAAGTCGAAAACAGTTACACCGATCGAGTGCCTGCATTACGCGTTGAATCTACCCACTTCCGTGGTCATAACGGGTATCGACAGCATGGAGATTCTGGATCAGGCATGCGAAGCGGTGCGGACGTTTCGCCCAATGAGCGATGAGGAGGTGCGATCCTTGCTGTCGAAAACCGCCGAGGCGGCGGCGCAGGGCGATCTTGCAGGCATCGCCTTGCTCGCGGCTGGTGAGTTCCGGGCAACTCCCCCTGCTTCAACAGGATCCTCCAACGACTGCATGACACCTGATTATCAGCGGTGGATCGACGTACGGTCGTACCAATCTCATTTGGCCACGGCGCCGCTCCAGACCAAGCTCGGTTGTCAATTCCAGTGCAGCTATTGCACCTATCGTAAAATTGAAGGAAATACGTATCGTTTTTCAGACCCCGGGCAGGTGGCGGCATCTGCCGTCCGTCTGGCGTCATCGGGCCTCCGGGACATCGAGTTCGTCGACAGCGTGTTCAATGTACCCCACGACCACGCGATGGCTGTTAGCGAGGCGCTCGCACGATCAAAGCCAAGGGCCCGCTTTCAGAGTCTGGAACTGAACCCGCTTTATTTTGATGATGCACTCCTTACAGCCATGGAACAAGCGGGTTTTGTCGGAATCGGATTGACCGTGGAAAGCGCCTCTGATGAGGTGCTCCAGGGATTGAGAAAAGGGTTCACCGCTCGTCATGTGCACGCCGCTGCGGAGATCGTCCGGCACCATCATCTGCCCTGCGTCTGGATATTCCTGCTCGGCGGACCAGGCGAGACTCAAGAGACGGTTCGTGAAACGTTGCGATTTGCCGGGACCGCCATCCGTCCCCAGGATGCTGTTTTTTTCAATATCGGGATACGGATTTATCCCGGGACAGAGCTTGAATCCATTGCTCGGCGGCAAGGTGTACTCACGCTTCCTGCGGCGAAAATGCTCAGGCCGGTCTTCTATGTATCACCGGAAGTGGATTTCGGATGGATCACGCGGCAGGTAAAGAATGCCATGAACAGCCAGATGAATTTTATGAGCGGAGATTCTCTCAACTTGCCGTTCCTTCCCGCAATCCACCGCGTTGGATATCGGCTAGGGCTCAGGCCTCCGCTCTGGCGGCACACGCGCTTCATCCGCCGGTGGTTGCGGTTCGCGGGAATGGATGTGTGAAAAACAGACTCGCAGTCTATAACCGACAACTGACAATTTCAGCAAAAGTCTCGGCTCACGGAAAGGACATAATCGGATGTCAATACAGGAAAGAAACGCTCACATCGCCTCATTTGCAGTCGCTCCGGCTCCCTACATCGCCGACCAGGCGACGGCTGAAGAGTTCATGCGGAGTCACTACTCGGACAGACTGACCTCCCGGAGCCTGTCGATCATCCATACTCTTTTTTCCCATCCAAGCATCAAAAAGAGGCACTTTGCCATCGAGCGGATAGAGACCCTAGTGGACGAAGAGCCGGATGCACGCATCGCGCGGTTCACGCATTGGTCCGCCGAACTCACTGCCCAGGTCATTCAGAAGGCGCTGGCGCAGGCGGGGGCGAACGTAAGTGATGTGATAGGCCTGGTGGTGAATACCTGCACCGGCTACATCTGTCCCGGCATCTCGACATACCTCATAGAAAAACTGGGACTCTCCCACACAATACGGGCGTACGACCTCGTAGGCAGCGGCTGCGGCGGGGCGATCCCGAATCTACAGGTGGCTGAGTCGTTGCTCGGGAAAAATGGAGACGGTGTGGTGGTGAGCGCTTCCGTCGAGATATGCAGCGCTACTCTCCAGGTGGATAACGATATCAGCCTCATCCTCTCGAACACCCTCTTCGGCGACGGAGCGGCAGCAGCCGTGCTCTCGAACCGGCCCGAGGGATTCGAGATGGTCGCCTCGGCAGGCAGATACGTGCCTGAGCTTCGGGAAATGATCCGATATATTCATAAGAATGGACAGCTCTATAATCAACTTTCGTTGAAACTGCCCCAAATGATAAAGAAGGCCGCGGCTTCGGTCGTTGCGGATGTTTTAAAATCCAGGTCTCTGGCCGTATGCGACGTCAAACACTGGGCGGTTCACACGGGCGGAGAGAAGATCATCAATGCCGTTCGGGACGAGATCGGGATACCCGAGGAACGGGTACAGGCCACGCGCACGGTCCTTGCCGAATATGGGAACATGTCGTCACCCACGGTATGGTTCGTGCTCGATGAATTGGAACAACAGGGCATCACTCCCGGTGAGTGGTGCGTGATGCTCGCCTTCGGTGCCGGGCTCTCGGCCCATGCGTTTCTTTTTCAAAAAAGGTAACATTGTAAAAATAGGACCCCGGAATTGAGGGTGCGTCGGGTAGCATGAAGCTATTACCAGCTCCAAGCCCCCTAAGAACCGGACGTGATAGTTTCCCATCATCCGGCTCAAGCCTTTCAAAGACCATTGTTATAACTAGGCTTTTATGTGCCCCCGACGTCTGTACCGGCTAAGCAACGGTAGACCCGACAGTAGTGTCACCAGGGGGCATTTGAATCATTGGAGTGGCAGTCGGGTCTTCATGTCAAGACGGTGGTCCAAAAGAGCCCGCTACTCTCTAATCGTCACCATACGCACGCCGGACGCCGATGTTGATATATACACGCCAGTCGTCAACCTATCAGGCAGCAGGTAGAGATAGAGATATAGAGCAGAAATGAATAGACCCACTTCCGCGCAAACAAGAAAACCGGGGTAGATTCTGCATGGTCCAGCCATGTTCACGGTTGATATCGCAGTCAAATAAAACCGTCTACCTCTCCTGCTACCTATGGAACTCCGCCTGTACCCCAGTAATCCCGACTGATGCTCCCCGAGAGACATTTCATCCGCGCCGACCGGCCCCTCCTGGAAAAAGATTGCCAAGGGTCGCCCCTTGTGGTACTCTGGTTTCATCTGACCTATAGAATATAGTGAACAAAATGCTGGTCTCAAGATTGAGATTCGCCCTTAAGAGGCGCCAGTTGAAGACACTCGTTGCCTCTGCCTTTC
>JADFXY010000353.1:0-4642 GCA_015233355.1 Deltaproteobacteria bacterium
TAGCCACCACCACCCTGACGGTTCAAGACGGGCAGGCGGTGGTTATCGGCGGGCTGATCAGGCAACAGGGAAGCCGCAACCGGACCGGCGTTCCCTTCCTCTCCAAGATCCCGGTGGTCGGGTTCATGTTTGGCTACCGCAATGATCAAATCGATAAGGATGAACTTTTATTGATGATCACGCCTCATGTTATCACCAGCGCGGATGAAGCCGACGTGGTCACTGAAGAATTCCGGAACAAGGTCGAGGAAGTTAAGAAACGCCTGGACACGAGAGAAGAAAAGCTGAAATAGCCCAAGCGAATTAAAATTTGACAAAGATGAATCGCCGGGGTACCATGGTAATCAATTAGATGCACATGGTAGACAAAATGAATGACATAACTGACTCCAGGACCGCACCGGTGGAGAAACCAGGCCGACGCGGTTCCGACGAGCCGTTTTACCGATTAATGCGAGCGTCGGGTGACGCGGTGCTGCGGTTGTTAGGGGTGGCCGCGGGATATCCGTACAAGTTACAAGCCGAGACCCTCAAGGCCAAGCGGGTATCGCCGGATCTGGTGGCCATACCGGTAACAGGGCAAGGTAACCTGGTTTTTCTGGAGTTCCAAGGATATTCTGATCCCTTTATCCGGCACCGGCTGGCGGCCGCGGCACTGCTGTATTGTTGCCATAATGATTACAGCGGCCCCTATACCCTGGCCGTAATCTACACCGAGCGGTCCTGGTCAAATGCGGCTTTCCCGCTGAACGGAGTAGATAGCGAGGGCAACGTGACCCTACAGGGGTGGCCCCGGGAGATTGTTTTGGAGGAACTCCAGGCGGACGAGCTGATGGCCGCTGATCCGGGGCTGCTGGTGTTGGCGCCATACACTGTTCCGAAAAATTTGCCGAAAGATGATTTGATTGGCCGGGTCAGGGGTTGGGACGGACGGCTCAAGGAGCTTGACGCGGGAAAACAGTTGGCGGAACATCGTGATCTCATGGCGCTGTTTCTGCTCAACCGGTTCCATAACATCACTCGAGAGGAGGTCCTCGCCATGTTGAACTTTGATTTGGCCGAAACGGCTGCCGGTCGTGATATTCGCCAAATGGGTTTTCAGGAAGGCCGTGAAGAAGGCCGCGAAGAAGGCCGCGAAGAGGGTCTAGAAGAGGGTCTGGAAAAAGGTAGGATAGAAGAAGCCAGGGAAAGCCTCGTGGATGTCTTATCCGCCCGGTTCGGACCGGTATCTATGGACATTTCTACGGAAATAGAAAAAATTACCAGTCTGCCGGTGCTCAAAGAGCTTTTGCGGGCGGCTATTCAAATCTCAGACCTGGCTGACTTCCAATCAAAATTGCATGAGCATTGCCCAGGCTTCCACTGATTCCATAGTCATCACCCGAGAGGAGGTCCTCGCCATGTTGAATTTTGATTTGGCCGAAACGGCTGCCGGTCGGGATATTCGTCAACTATGCAATAATGTTTGCAAAGTTGTTCATCTAGTTAAAGCCTGGGTTCCAGGCCAAACATAAACTTTCATGGTCTGTCTGACGGCTCAAAGCGCCGGTATCCTGTGCAGTTTAAAGTCCTACATTATTATCGGATAGGCGGTGTAATCCTAATCAGAGTCACCACAGTTGGGAAATTTGGGAAGCATGGCGATTATTTTCATAAGTTTTTCGCTTGACAAAAACAGGCTGCCGCGATAAAACAACGCTGCAATGCAATGAGGCGAATAATTTTAACTTGACACCAACACAGATTTTGTGGTAAAAGACTTAACCAATGCCAATAATTAAGTACTTGGGCGGCGGTGACGAGCTTAACCCCGTCCCGAATAAATTTGCTGACAAGTTACAACTTCAGGTAATAAAAGGGGAAAAAGCGAAAGGAGGTGCCGAAACGGGGGTTCATGGTAAGACAATAATAGACTGCGAGCTATCGATTTTTGAATTTAACTATAAGAGCATGAGAGGGGGTGATGTGCTACACCCCGGAGCAACGGGGATTAGAAGTACTTAGTGGAGGAAAGCATTTCTTCGAATTTACAACTTAGGAGGTTTTAATAATGAAAAAGTTTTTCGTCACATTAGCCGTTATCATGATGATCGGACTAATGGCTACCGCAGCCATGGCCGCCCAAGGGGCCGACAGAAATAAGCCAGGCGGCGCATCAATCATCGATTACTTTTCGGCTACCGACAATGCGCTCCAAACCTTGTTCGCCGTCCATAACATTCTTGTATCCAACTGGATCAGAGTTCACATCATCATTTATGACTATAACTCATTCAAATTGATCGACTTCACCATTACGTTGTCCCCGCGTGACGTGGTTGCCTTCAACATCAGCAGCGTTGTGGGCAGCAATTCGATCCGTCTGACCGCCAGCTCCCTTCAAGCTGGCGATATCGTTCCTGATACGATTCCCGGCTGGGGAACCAACTGGGTTGCCGGCGGAGCCAAGACCGGTTATATCTCCATGGTCATTAGTTCTGTGGGCGTAGGCGCTTCAGGTCCGAGTGCTACTCCTCCGGCTGTTTGGGCTCCTCTGTGGTCCGGTGGCACTACCGTCCTGGGCAAGGGAAGCTGGGGTATTCCTCCTGACGCTATGTTCACCACCATCTATTACATCAACACCGCTGAACTTCACGGCGAAAGCATGAACGCTGTTCAGTTCCAGGGCTTTGAAAACCTGCCCGCCCCGAATACGGCCAAGTATAACTACGCTGATCCGTTTATTCGTGCTCCAGGCAACGTCGCTGTCGCTTTTAACGGCGCAGCCGGCAGCATCTACGCAGCGGCCGGAACCTCCGCAGGTTTTACCGCGGCTAACTCCACCAGCAACGCCTCCGTGCCCGCTCCGGGTGGGAACACCACGATGTTTGCAGAGTATCAACAACTCGATGCCAACAATGCATTCTTCTTGAACTTCTATTCAGGTCAACCCAGAGTTACCGGCGGCGCCCCATTTGCCGCTAAGCTTCTCAACATTCCCCCACGGGCCGGCTTCGGCGCCCTGGCTAACGGCATGATCGAATACGCTCCGGCCGGGACCTACGCTGATCAATACGTCATGAGCGCCGGTTGGTTGACTGGAACTCCTGGATTTGCCCGTGTTCCTGGTTCGAAGACCTTTATGTTCTATGGAACCTCCACCCCCGGCGTACTTGCTCCTGCAGCCGGCGTTGGAACTCAGCAACTGACCGTTGACTTCTTCAACTGGGGCGCCGGCGCCACCACCTATGACGACAAAGATGACGCCACCGGTGCTTGCATTGACTCATTTGAACTGTATGTCACCGACGGCTGGGGCAACGTGTTGATTGGAAACAGCCCGGCTACCGCTGATGCCGCCGCTTTGGTTCCGCTACCGACTTTGAGCCTGCAGGCCATGGGCCGGTGGAACAATGACCCCACGGTCAGCATGACCACCGATCTGGTCACCTGCTATCCGGCGTCCAACGCTACCTCCAACACCGCGATGTTCCCATTTAATGGAAACATCAAGAGCCTGTATTACTTCACCTACAATGACCGGGAATTCCCCATTTCGGGTGTTGTCCAGCCATTGGAAGTGTCGAGAATTACCTTTGGCAAACTGACCGGTCAAATTCAGATTCCTCTGGCCACCGACACCCAAGGTTGGGTATTGCTGTCCTCCGGATCCTCCACCGGCCTGACCTACAGAGGCGGACTACCCTTCTGCGGGTTCTTGTTAACCTTTGCCGCTTCCCCGACCGCTCGGTTTAGCGCCCTTACTCCTCTGATCGATCTGGGAACCAACCGGATTGGTACGCTTGGTAACGGCACCAACCAACTTCTGGCCGGCGGTGGCTGGGGCAACGTGCCTAACCTGGGTACTGAAACCATCTTCCAGATTTCCGACCCAGCCGAAGGCGATGCTCGCGGCGCTACCAACCCACGTAACTTCTTCTCCAGCGCTTTCTGGAACCAACTGTACATCAACTGCTTGAACCTGAACCCGAGATGGGCCGGACTATGCGGACTCCTCGCCGGCTTCGGTTCCAATCCTCCGTCTCAGCCGGTTATCAACAACGGTTCTGCCAGCGGTGGAACGGTTAACGGTACTGGTACTCAAGGTGAAGGACTACCCAAAACTAATTAACCACAACTGGTTTAATTAGGCATCGTAAGGGGAGGCTTCGTGCCTCCCCTTTTCTTTTGGATATGGGTCAGGATGTCCGGCAACGGCAAGCCTGAGGCCCTTTATCCCAGACCCAGGGCCGGCTATGCGTGAACTTATTCGTGACTTTGTAAAGATTTGTGTTCAAAATTTGTCCCTCGTAGACCCTATTTATGAGTTCGGGTCCTTGCAGGTGCCCGGCCAGGAGGGCTTTGCCGATCTCCGCCCCCTGTTCCCCGGACGGAAGTACCTGGGTGCGGATATGCGTCCTGGGGAAGGCGTCGACGTAATTCTAGATCTTCACGATATCTCTCTCCCGCCGGATACGGCCGGTACGGTGATTAGTGTCGATACCCTGGAACATGTTGAATACCCTCGGAAAGCGATGCAGGAAATTAGGCGGATCCTTAAGCCGGACGGAGTAGTGATGATTAGCTCGGTCATGGCCTTTCCCATTCATGACTACCCTAATGATTACTGGCGATTCACTCCTTCCGGTTTTTCCAGTCTGCT
>JADFXY010000354.1:0-4633 GCA_015233355.1 Deltaproteobacteria bacterium
ATACCACAAATTTTAACGAATAAGACAAGAAAATTTATACCGGGAACCCCGGAATTTCCGGTACGCCCGGCCCGGCCGATTTTTTTCTTGCCCAGTCAGATATCCGGGGATCTTCCGGAGCCAGAAACCTGGCCATCCAGCAGGATTTGGCCGAGCACATGAATATCTCGCTGACTGTGCTCGAAACTGCGGATAAAACCAAGTCCTTGCCCATCCTTCGAGAATTGGCCGGCCGCGTAACCGCCCAGTTGAATCGGACATCAATCGGGCTGAGTTCGGGAGATGAGGTCTCGGTGGTCAAGTTCATCCGGCGGGAAGTGGAGCCGCTGTTTCCTTTGCTAAGACAATTCGGTCCGGCCACAGCCGCGGCCATAGATGCCTACGATTCAGTCATTGACCCAAACATGGGCACGGTTTACCACCGGCGCAAAGATTTTGAGTCGGGCGTATCTCTTCTGAACGATCGCCTGTCGGCCTACCTGGATGTGGAGGAGGCGGAAGTCCAGGCCATCTTTCCCCATTACTTTGAGCGGCGCCGCACCGATGGACTGGATTATCTGATCTATATTGGTGAATCTTTGCAGGAACGCGGCGGTTTCCATCCGATTTTCTTAAAAAACTTACGACTCTGGCAACTTTATGTCGCCTGCGGCATCACCTGGCACACGGCCCAACTAAGACCATCGCTGGAGGTCCCTTTGGATATCTGTCACCTTATTCTGATTGAAAACTCACCGTTGTCCATCCGTTTCCGGTTCGACGAAAAGAGATTCGACGTTGATGGCGCCTATGACATCAGGTATGAGATCGTCCGGTCCCGCCTGGATAAGGCCGTGGTCAAGGGCGGAGACGAGCGACTCACTCAACCGGACAAAATCACCGTCGTTTACTCTCGGCCGGACGAAGCCTCAGAGATACGCCGTCACATCGACTTTCTGCAGGCCGAAGGTTTTTTACATGATGATCTGGAGGTGTTGGACGTGGGGGAATTACCTGGAGTCCAGGGGCTAAAGGCCCTTCGGGTGGGGGTTAATCCGGCTTCCCCGGCCCTGGCCAAAAGAGCGGACAAATACCTGGGGTAATGTTGAGTCTCGGGCTAAATGCCGGTCCCTACCTCGGGGCGGTCCCATTTTCGACGGGCGGCATTAGTCCGAGTTATCCACGGCCGGGATCAAAACCGGCAGCGAATAGGCCTATTCGTTAGGACAACCTTTGGACGACCGCCGCCCCAAATCCGGAGCAAGACAACAAAGTTGCGCCCTCTGTTTGCCGGGCCAGGTCATAGGTCATTTGCTTGGCCGCAATCGTTTCTTGCACCGCCCTCTGCAGTGCCTCCGCCGCCTCTGTCCACCCCAGGTGTTCCAACATCATCCCCCCGGATAGGATCAACGAACAGGGATTGACCTTGTCCTGGCCGGCATATTTCGGCGCGGATCCGTGGGTGGCTTCAAACACCGCCGCTTCATCACCCACATTGGCCCCGGGGGCCATACCTAAGCCGCCGATTTGAGCCGCCAGGGCATCTGAAATATAATCACCATTCAAGTTGGGGGTGGCTATAACGCTGAATTCTTCCGGGCGCAGCAGAACTTGTTGAAAAAGCATATCTGCAATGCGGTCTTTGAGGACAACCTTGCCGGTTGATCCCTTTTCCGAAAGCCGGCCCGCCTCATCTTCAATCAAAACGGTCTCCCCAAACTCCTCTTTGGCCAGTTGGTAGCCGCATTCCCGGAAGGCTCCTTCGGTGTATTTCATGATGTTGCCCTTGTGCATCATGGTGACACTGGGCCGGCCGGTTCTCAGGGCGTAGATGATGGCCATTTTGATCAGCCGCCGGGAACCAAATGCACTCATGGGCTTAACGCCGATGGCTGAGTCCTGCCTTATCCGGCAACCCATTTGATCATTCAGAAACTCGATTACCTTGGCGGCTTCATCAGTCCCGGCCGGCCATTCTATGCCGGCGTAAACATCCTCAGTGTTTTCCCGAAAAACGACCATGTCTATCTTCTCAGGATGCTTCAGCGGGCTGGGCAATTGGGGGAAAAACTTAACCGGCCTGATACAGGCGTAAAGGTCCAAACGCTGTCTCAAGGTCACATTAACGCTGCGAAAACCACCGCCCACCGGCGTGGTTAAAGGACCCTTCAAAGCCACTTTGTACCGGATAATGGAGTTGAGAGTCTCTTCCGGGAGATAAGATCCGGTAGCGGCGTAGGCTTTCTCCCCGGCCAAAATTTCCAGCCAGAGGATCTCCTTACTTGACCCGTAGGCCGCTTTTACGGCCGCGTCCAGGGCCATTCTGGTCGCCCGCCAGATATCGGGGCCTGTTCCATCTCCTTCAATAAATGGGACCACCGGTCGGTCGGGAACGACCAACCCGCCCCGGCCGTCTAAACTAATTTGGTTGGCTTCCGTTATCTCGTTTGGTCTAATCAGGCTCATATTTCCTCAGTCAATTTAGGGTAGTTGATGACGGCATAAGATCGGAATTCCTCGAATGAAGCCTCTGGGGCGATACCGGGACAATTGTTCTTAGCGGCTTCAAAGCTGACCGGATCTATCAGGTTTCCTCTGAAGAACGGCCAATCCCGGCATGGCTGGGGTTTAACCGGATGAATGCCGCACACCTGTCGGTTAAACAGACACAGACCGTCGGCCCCGGTTTTAATATAAAACCGGCCATGCCGGGCGATCAGACATGTTTCCTGGAATTTCTCGACGGACATACCGAGGAACTCCGCGACGCCGGTCAGTTCCGATGTCTCAAAATAGACTCCGCCCTCGCCGCGGCAACACTCACCGCATTGAAGGCAATTGAATATCTGGTCCTTTTTTGTCATAATCTCTGCTTTGCCATGGGGTAAGGAAAACCTTGGAATAAAATCGTGTAATCGTAGCTCTCTTGGACTGATCAGGTCAAGAAAAAAATCGGCCGGGCCGGGCGTACCGGAAATTCCGGGGTTCCCGGTATATATTTTCTTGTCTTATTCGTTAAAATTTGTGGTATAGGACAAGACAACGGTTATTGACCGACCCGAGGATGAATTTCGACTTATTTTAAGATATACAAGATAGGAGACGGGCTGATGGCCCTGATCAACACCAATGACAAAGAGATTGTGTCCAAGATCGTCTACTACGGACCCGGATTTTCCGGTAAGACGACAAATTTGGTCTATATTCATGATTCATTATCAGATAAAGTCCAACCGGAACTGGTCTCCATCAAGACCGAGGGAGATCGAACCATTTTCTTTGATTTCCTGCCCCTTGAAATGGGCATGAGCAACGATTTTAGAATTCGGATTCAACTCTACACCGTACCGGGACAAATAAAATATACCTCGACTCGAAAGGTTTTGCTTCAGGGCGTGGATGGGTTGGTCTTTGTCGCCGATTCTCAAGCCTCTCAAAGGAATAGTAATGTGAAAAGTCTTTTTGAACTGCAGGAGAATCTGGCCGAAAAACATCAGGACATCGCCGAGATCCCCTTGGTGATGCAATATAATAAACGAGATCTGGCCGACCAGGGAATCAAAATTACGCCGGTTGAGATCATGGATGCCGATTTAAACGCGCACATCGGCGCCCCATATTTCGAATCCATCGCCACCACCGGCTGGGGAGTATTAGAAACCCTCAAAGAAATTACCAGGCTGACTGTTTCCGGACTGATGAAAAAGATTCAGGTGTAATCACCTCATCACCTGAATCCGGATGATTTCCCCGGACACAATTCGATAATTCATGGTTGTCTATCATAGGATAACTCTTCATCTGACAAAATTTTGGTTCCCTAAATGTTAACCATCAGACACCTCCAATTCGGCTATGGCCTGGTCCTGGCCCCCATGGCCGGATTCACCGATCTTCCAGTCAGGCTGTTGGCTAAGAAATTAGGAGCGGATTTGGTCTGTTCCGAAATGGTTAGTTCCCACGGCCTGGTCCAAGGCGCCCATCGCACTCTGGACATGCTCCATAGCGACCAGGCGGAATGGCCGTTGTCTGTTCAGATTTTCGGGTCGATCCCCCAGGTCATGGCTCAAGCGGCCGAGATTGCCGGCAACATGGGTGCGTCTATCATTGACATAAACATGGGTTGCCCGGTAAAAAAAATCCTCCGGAGCGGCTCCGGGGCCGCTTTACTGACTGATCAAAATAAAATCGCTCTACTCTTGGCCGAAGTCCGAAAAGCCACTGACCGGCCATTGACGGTCAAAATCCGCTCCGGGATTGACGCGGCCCATCTCAATTTCCTTGACGTGGGCAAGATAGCGGAAGATGCCGGCGTGGATGCCTTAGCCTTCCATCCCCGGCACGTCCGACAAGGTTTTGGGGGTCTGGCGGATTGGAGTCTGATCAAAGCCCTAAAACAGGCTGTGTCTATTCCGGTAATCGGCAATGGTGATATCATCTCCGCCGAAACCGCCATACGAATGGTCGCGGAAACCGGCTGCGACGGAGTTATGATCGGACGGGCGGCTTTAGGTAACCCATGGTTATTCCGGAATATCAAAGAAGTCTTCGCCGGGCGGCCAATTACCTCGCCGGACATGTCGGACATAAGAGACGTCATGTTGGCCCATCTTAACTGGGCCGAACAAGCCTGGGGACCAAAAACCGCCGGCCT